>PXDI01000273.1 GCA_003565095.1 PVC group bacterium
CGGTCATGCAACTTTCGGATATCTCACAAATGGAGATTTACGGGTACTACCAGAGCATTATGCTGCATGTCTTTTTTGCCACTGATGAACGTATTTTCTGCCTGCAAGAACCGCGCGGTGAAATGGTCGCTGCATCCGAAGGCCAACGGCATATACAACGCGACATAACAATCCCGTGGAATGCTGAGCTGGGAGCGACGCAACGTCGCCAAGCCATAACCGCGGGGCGGACATTGCGCATGCTGGCAAACCGACGCGGTGTAGATCCCGGCGGGGTGCTGCCCTACTGGATATTCGCCGCCGATGCACTTGCACATGCCGGACACAAACTCGGCACTCTCGGTAAAGGCGGCAAACGATCATCCCCCGGCATTAAGACGTTGATAAAAGAAATGCAAAAACTGAAAATCAGTTTCACACAACTCTGGATGAACAGCAACCGCCCTTCGGAAATAGCAATCGCACTGAAACGCTATGACAATGCCATCAGCTTCTTGAAAAGCCTTTAAACACTATGGATCTTCAGCGATTTTTACGGGAGTTCTTCAAGCCCCCCGCGACTTTATGTCGCGGGTGAATCAGATTTGCGGAAAAAGCGCGCTTTTCACGATAATCTTCCGCTCCTGCCGCATAAAGCGGCAGGGGGCGGCTTACAGAAGATTGCCGACAAAATTATTTAAAGAACCAACACTATTCAAAAACAACATTTCCGTTGCGGAAAGCAACTGAGCGCTCACCGATCTTCAGACGCGTATCCATTCCTGACCCGCTGACATCAATGGCCGGTGCGTCTCCTTCCTGAAGCGTCAGCACAGCAATATAGAAATCCGCTCCCTGCGACAGCAGCACCGACCAGTATGGTGGATTCTGCGACATCGAAGGCTTGCGCTCAGCATTGCCGGAAATAATCCGCACGCGCAGATTAGCCGCAGCCTCGCTACCTTCCGGCATCACAAAAATAATGTCGTCAGGCAATTGAAGATTGCCCCGGGCCTCATTGACGGTCTTGGCTGTCTCATCGGCAATCTCCCCGCGCAAGCGCTGGCTCTCGATATAAGAAATCTCTCCGGCCTGAACGGAACGATCAACCTCGTCAAGCCTCGCATCCTCCTGCCGACGGATATCCTCTACCATCAGTTGATATGCCAGCGGAATGGCCTCAGTATGCATTGCCCAGCTCCGCGGTGCCGCTTCCGGCCCGTCAAGACGATCAACAATAACAATCAATGCATCCGCCCCGCTAAGGGCTGAATAATCAAAACCGATTGACCGCCGGAAGTCAAATGCACCGGAGACCGTTTCACCCTCCGGCTCCTCCGGCTCGTTGCGGCGGCGGCGACGACGCTCAGGTTCTATCGTGACAGAGCCTCGCCGGCGCAAAGATACCACCAGCGTCTCATCGGTTTCCCCGACATGCTCAACTGAGACATCCTCAAACTCATGCTTCACATTCGCACCAAAGAATCCGGCATTATTACGGTTACGCCCCTGCTGCGGTCCCCAAATATTGGCATGCATACCCCACATCGTGGCCCAGCGCCCGCCCTGACCGAATAACCTGAAATCACCCGCATAACGCGACTGTGAATTATTCCCGTCAGTATAAAGATTCACCGCCGCGGCAATGCCGTCCTCCGTACTCCAGTCTTTACGCAAAACATACAAACCGTTCTCGCTATCTTTTAATGCTTTCGGCAACTCATTGGTTTTTCCAATGGATTCCCTTGCAGCCTCAATTTCCGCAACGGGGTTTCCCAGCATAAAAATGCCCTGCACCGGACGGGTCACATCATAATGTCCGGCAGGAATAGCCACAGCATACAACCATTTCAAAGACGCCTGCTGCTCCTCGGAACAAATCCCCCAGCCCATTGAAATCAGACCGGAACGATCAACCGCACTGCCCGGCGGGGCAAAACGGAATATACCGACACCGGGAACTGTCTGAATGGCTATTACCGCCAACCCCTGTTGAATACGCTTATGCCATTCAGGAAAAGCCCCATATACGTTGCGCCATGCATGCATATATGGCAGCACCCCCGAAGCCAGCGTCATCTGCTTCAACCCTTCGCCGTGATTCGATACGCCGAAATTTGAGATGCGCTGTGTAACGTACCTGCCGACCACTTCAGCAGAATCCTTGACCAGCTTATCAGCCCGTGCACGCATTGCCGGCTGATCCCGCAATGCCATACCGCACATTCCGGCTGCCGACCAGGCAATCGTGATCAACTCGTCTGGATCACCCTTCTTTTCCCTTAATGGCGCGACCAGCTCCTCAGCCTTCTTGAGCAGCTCAACAGCCATTGCATCACGGGCATCAGCATCCCACATGCTATAGCCGAAGTCCCACGCAATCACCGCCCCCATCAGGCGTGATGAGCGTTCCAGCAGACTCAAATCGAGATCCATTGGAAATCCGATTATGCGCCGCTGCACCATGTTGTATGCGGCTTCGGCAGCCTGCACATCCTCGGTCAACCATGCCAATGCCGCCATTCCGGCCGCCTGATATCCGGCTTCTTTTAAACGGTCCCGGTGCTCTAACCGGGTGCGCGACAGCATCCTGATACGCTCCAGAATCTGCGCCCCGTGCTCCGTCCCGGTTTTCTCAAGCAACTCTGCACGCTGTTCAGCCGTAACAACCAGACGCGGATGAGCTGCCTGCTCTTCCGCAAAACCGGTCGATGCGGTAAAGAGAAACTGAATGATAACCGCAAAAGCAATCCAACTAAGCTGTCCTGACCGGAAAAAATCCTGCATGCGATATTTGCGTTTTGGCATTAGACGATCTCCTTTTTAGCAGGCGTCAGGCGGTGGCAGTCATTCCACCCCCTAACGCCCGACACCTGTCCCCTAGTCCGCCGGAATAGTGCAGAACAGCAGACACCAGCCCATTGTTCCGCCGGCATTCTCGCAACGTACCAGAATTTCATTGTACCCCTGACGCAGACGCACAATCTGCACATGCTCATCGGCCTTGAAAGGCTTCGGTTCAGTCGGACTGGTCCAGATGTGCTCACCGTTAATCCAGATCTTGCCGTGATCATCAGTGCCGGTAGACAGCCAGACATCCTGATCACGCTCAGAATATACTTCGGTATAACCGTAATAAATCACATAACGATCAACAAACCGCGGCTCGATTTTGAGTGTATCGGAACGGTAATAATCCCAGCGCAGTTCCTGCCCGTCTTTGCCGATATAGGTGGCGTCAAGATCAATGCCCGCTTCCGGTCCGAAACGCGTATCCAAAGCACGGCGGCGTTCATTCGGGAACGGCCCGATAATGTGCCATGTGTCAACAAACAGCCACATGCTTGGATCACCGTCAGCCGCGATTACCCGCCCCGCGATCGGCGCAAAGCTGCCCATGCTGAAGCTGTGGGTATCATAGATTTCATCCGGCATAAGCGTTGGTCCTCTATAACCACCGGTGAAGATATCCGAGTCCTCCATGAACAGATTCATCGTCATGCCGTCGGCATGCGCATCAATATCCATCGCGAACTCAAGCAGCTTGGCGCTGTATGCAGCAATCGATTCGAGTTCCTTGCCGACACGCCGCAGTTCACTGCGGAAAAGATCGAGTCTTTCCGTATCATCCCGCGAAATCGGCAGCGCAAACACATCCGCATCCAGAACCGGCCGCGCAGGATTCATTACCGTAGTTGAATCAAGCGCCTCCTGCACAGTCAACTCGGGACGAACCACCGCCATACCCAGCGCGCGGATGGCCTTGTATTCCTCAACCATACGCAGCTCAATCTGACGCGCCAGTTCATACAGAGCGTCAAAACTCATGCCCTGGCGCACAACCAGCGACTCGGTTGTTGAAGTATAGCGCGGCAGATTCACCGGCTGCTGCCGGGCCTCCTGCAAACGGTCAAGCTGACGCTTGCTGATATCATTCATTACCGCCGACTGCCCGGCCATTTCGGAAATCATGCGCGTGGCTTTCTGACTGTTCAGATCCAGCATTTCGCGCAGGATGTTCTGCAGCCGCCCCTCAGAGACCACCAGTTCCCCGGGATCTTTTCCTTTAAAGAGAAAATCCTGCACGGCTGGAACAAACAGCACCAGGCAGATTGCCGCCACATGCACGGCAACGGATATCATCCACACCTCCGCGCGGAATATCTTCTGAGCAATATTTTTCATAAGCGCTATCTCCTGTTATGGACGGAAAGAGGTGTTTCTGCGCAAACGCACATGAAAAGCCCCCAGTCCATACTGTTTGCATGCGTCCAAAACCGGCATAACCATGCCAAGAGTTGCCAGTTCGTCAGTAGTAATCCGCACCGGAACATCGGGAATTTCGTCGGCATGCGCCTGCAGATAATTTCCAAGAGCGGCACTGTCAAGCGCACCTTCCTGCCCGGCAATTCTGAGCACCCCGCGGGCATCAACCGTAATAGCCAGCCCCGGCGGCAGCACATCTTCAGCTTCCGCTGTAACAAGCGACGGCTCCTGCTCGCCATGATATTCCCACTGCGACTTTTTGGTTAAAGCCACAACCATGAAGAAAATCAGCAGCAGAAACACGCAGTCAATCAGCGGCCCCATCTGGACGGTGACTTCCTCATCCTCAAGATAATCGAGATCTTTCATATAAACACCTTTTCAAACCGGCGTGGCAATCAGCCCGACCCGCCCGGTGGTGAAACCCTTATTGCTATGTTGCGTAATCCGGAAAACTGCAACTCATCGAGAATCGGCGCCAGCAGTGCCATTTTAGTGCGCACGTCAGCCTCGATCAGCACCTTGTTGTCAGGACGCCGCTGCCCGGCATCACGGATGGCGTTTTTCAACATCATCCGGGTCATTTCGTCATACCCAAGAAAAACACGCCCGTCCTGCGTTACACGGATAACAAGATTGTCATCCTTGGGCTTGGCTTCCTCGGCGGATATGGCGTCCGGCAGCTGAATATCCAGATCTCTGATAGTTTTCTTGGTGATTGCAACCACCAGAAAGAAAATCAGCAGCAGGAATACACAGTCAATCAGCGGCCCCATTTGAACTTCGGGCTGCTCATCTATTTCTCTTTCCACTCTCATGCTTCAGCTCCTTGAATTATTTCAGGAACCACGAGTTCATTGTCATGGACACTTCCTCGTCCAGCATGTCCAGCAAATCACCGGTACGGTTTTTGAAAAAGTGGTAAGCCAGCAGTGCGGGCACGGCAATAATCAGACCGGTTGCGGTCGTAACCAGCGCTTTGGCAATGCTGTTGGCCAGAATCGAAGGATCATCCATCGTACCGGCAACGGCCACCGCCTCGAAGGATTCCATCAATCCGAATACGGTACCCATCAGACCCAGCAGCGGGCTGAGTGTTCCGACCACCGCCAGCGGATATGCACGGCGCTGATGCTTGCGGAACTCGCGACGGGCAATATCACCGGCCGATTCACTGAGCGAACTCATGCTGTTCTGACGGTGCTCGGCAACAAATGCAATAATACGTCCCAGCGTGCTCGGCTGCTTGGCGCACAGCGCCGGTATCTCGTCAGCCTTGTTATCCTTCCAAAGCTGATCGGCTTTGCTGCGCAGACCTTCCGGAGCAATCAGAGCACGGCGCAGTTGCGCAATACGCTCAATGGCAAAAGCCACACCGGCCATTGACAAAAGCAACAGCACCCACATGGTGCGGCCGCCCTCCTCGAATTTCTGCCATACCGGGTTGACGTCAGCATCAATTTCCATGACAACCGCGGCAGCCGTATCAGGTTCGGCGGCTTCTACCGCTTCATCCTGGGCATATACATAACCGCACGCTGCTACAGTTAAGGCCAGCACTACAATCCCGCATCTTTTTCTCACCGACATGATCTCGTTCCTCCTGCTAATTACAGCTTTACTCCGGCACACGCGTGCCATTGACATTCACAATATGCAGGAATGATGCCAGATTGCAAAGATTATATTAAAATAGATTTTTGAATGATTTACACGGCTGTCTTCAGCGAAACCACACCCGCTTTGTGCACATAAGTACACAACCCCAACCAATATTGTTTGCACATTGCGCTGCAAGACACTAGTATTTGCACAAATCTCTAAAAAACTGAATTAGCTTAACATTGGAGTTGCAATGCAGTTGTTTGTACCAGGAAGAATCTGCCTGTTCGGTGAGCATAGCGACTGGGCCGGTGGCTACCGTCGCATTAATGCTGATATTGAAAAAGGTTATGCCATCATTACAGGCACCAATCAGGGCCTGTATGCCGAAGTGCGCCCCCACCCTAACAAGTTCATCTTCCGGCCATGTCTGCCCGATGGGACCAGACCGGAGCCTTACGAGGCACCAATGGAGCGCTCAGAGCTGCTGCGCATTGCCCAGGAAGGCGGATTCTTCAGCTACGCCGCCGGGGTGGCATATCAGGTCATGACCCACTACCGCGTGCGCGGACTGGAAATAGACAACTACCGCACCGACCTGCCGGTAAAAAAAGGCCTTTCATCAAGTGCCGCGGTTTGCGTACTTACCGCCCGCGCCTTTA
This sequence comes from PVC group bacterium, assembly GCA_003565095.1. GTDB lineage: Bacteria > Verrucomicrobiota > Kiritimatiellia > UBA8416 > PXDI01 > PXDI01. Next base: position 6,510 of record PXDI01000273.1, read on the forward strand.
ATCAGACATATGACTTAAAACTGACCACCCGCGGTGAGATGGAAATCGCCTATATGGGCGAAATCACCACCCCTTCACGTTGCGGCAGACTAGATCAGGGCTGCGCCTACGGCAACCGCCCGGTTATGCTGGTTTTTGATGGCGACCGCATTGACGTGCGGGAACTGGCGGTGCATGATGATCTGCATATGGTTATAGTTGACCTGCATGGCAGCAAGGATACCGTGGAAATCCTCGGCAGCCTGAACCACTGCTACCCGTTTGCCGAAAACGAACAGCACCGCAAAGTGCAGAATTATCTGGGGCCGCTGAACCGCCGCATTGTCGAAAACGCCGCACCACTACTGCAGGACGGCGACAGTCAGCAGCTTGGATTGCTGATGAAAGAGGCGCAGGCGCAGTTTGATGAAAATGTAACACCGGCATGCCCATCTCAACTGAAGGCACCCAAATTGCACTGGCTGCTTGCACATCCTGCAATCCAACCCTTTATCTACGGCGGCAAAGGCGTCGGCTCACAAGGGGACGGAACAGCACAACTGATCTGCCGCGATGCCGCCGCACAGGAACAGGTTTGTGACATCATCAATAAAGAACTGCAACTAAGCTCACTCAAACTTTCCATCACCGCCGCACGCCGTGTGCGTAAAGCGCTGATTCCGGCGGCAGGCTTCGGTACCCGCCTGTTTCCGGCCACCAAAGCTCTCAAAAAAGAACTCTTTCCGGTAATCGACCGGGACGGACGCGCCAAACCGGTTATTCTGGCCATTGTTGAAGAAGCCCTTAGTGCCGGAATTGAGGAAATCGCCATCCTCGTCCAACCATCCGACAAAGCGCTTTTTGAAGAAATTTTCTGTATGCCGCCACCCATTGAGCATTACAACAAACTTTCCGCCGATAACCGCAAGTATTGTGATCGCTTAATGGAGATTGGCCACCACATCACTTTGCTTACCCAGGAGCAACAGGAAGGGTTCGGCCACGCGGTGTATTGCGCCCGCGAATGGGTGCAGCAGGAGCCTTTCCTGCTGCTGCTGGGGGATCATCTCTACCATTCCAACACGGCCGAATCATGTGCCGCACAACTTGTCAAAGCATATGAATACGCCGGACGCAGCGTGGTAGGACTGATGACCACCCCGCTGGCGGATGTACAGCATTTCGGCTGTGCGACCGGAATATGGAAAGAACCCGGCCGGCTGCTGGATATTACCGAATTTGCGGAAAAACCCGACCGTGAGTACGCCGAAGAAAATCTCGCTATGGAAGGTCTGCCGGATGGCGAGCGGCTCACAGTCTTCGGCCAGTATATCCTCTCCCCGCGCATCTTTGAACTGCTTGAGGAACAAATCAGTTCCAATGTGCGAGAGCGCGGTGAATTCCAACTGACATCCTGTCTGGAGAAATTGCGGCGTGAAGATGGTTTTACCGGCTGTCTGGTTGACGGTCGCCGCTTTGACATCGGTTATCCGGCAGCATACCGTAATACTGTAATAGAATTCGGAAAGGCCCGATAATGCAGATAGCCCCCGTTTCCGAAATTCTGGTATCGCTCCCGGCCGCCGCACTGGACGGTAAAGCGGCACTGACCATCCAGCGGCACGGCAGGGACTGCCACGTTTCATCTGACCCGCCCGGCACCCAACTGGGCTCCGGCGGCGGAACGGTCTGGCTGCTCTATCAGACATGGCGGCACACCACACCGCAAATGCCCTTCATGGAATGGCTGGTTGCGCGCCGCCGCATTATGATTCATGCCAGCGGCGAAAGCCGCCGCCTGCCGGGCTATGCCGTCGTCGGTAAAGCGAATTTACCTCTGCCGCTGCTGCCGGGAAGAACCGGCCAGTATCCCGCACAGGTGCTGCTCGACCGCCAGATCGAAATGGCCGAAAGAATCATGCGCCATGCGCCCGGCACTTATTGCCTGCTTGTGGCATGCGGGGATGTCCTGCTGGATTGGGATAACTGGCTGCCGGAAACCGGCAGCCATGATGTACTGATCACCGGACTGCAAACATCCGCGGAAGAAACCGCCCGGCATGGTGCGCTGATCTGCCCGAATGACGCCCCGGCCCGGCTGGAGTATTTTCGCCAGAAACCGCCACCGGAGGAACTGGCGGCGCTCGACGGGTCACACCGCTTTGCCCTGGATACCGGAATCTGGCTGTTTTCCGCGCGCGCTCTTGAATGTATTTTACAATGCTGCGGATGGGATGCAGCCAACAGCTCCTTCCAATCCGGCGCTTACCCGCAGAAATATGACCTCTATTCAGATTTCGGCCAGGCCCTCGGCACCAGACCGACTGTGAAAAATGCATTAATCAACCCCTTGAACGCCGCGGTTCTGCCTTTAAACACCGCCCGCTTCTTCCACTTCGGCACACAACGCAGCGTGCTGGCATCCACCCGGCGACTGCTTTCTCCACCGGATAAACAGCTTTCTTTCGATTCCGCGGCATTGGACACACAAAGTGAACCGCTGCAAATCAATGCTAAAGTGGCGGATGACTGCTGCTTGAATTCACGTTTTATCTGGATCGAAAACGCTGTTATTCCTGCCGGCTGGAAACTGGAAGGCAAAAACGCAATTACCGGAATTCCGGATAACCGCTGGAAACTGCATGTTCCGGATGGGGTTTGCATTGATATGGTGCCCGTCAGCCCAACCGAATGGTGTTTACGCCCATACGGCTTTGATGACGCCTTCCGCGGCAGCCTGGACAACCCCGCCACCCGGTGGATGGGGCGCCCCATTCAGGAATGGTTCCAAACCAGAGCAATCCCGTTTGAACAGACCGGGATCGCGCCGGATTTAGATATTCACGATGCCCCGCTTTTCCCGGTGATAGAACCCGCTGAATCTACCGGCGAATTGCTGCAATGGATGATCAGTGAACGGCCCGATAATGCCGCTGGTAAAAACGCCGGAATATGGCAGAAACTTCCCAGACTCTCTGCCGCAGAACTGCTGAACAAGGGGAAGGCCGATATTTTATTACAGGCCCGACGGAATATCATGCAGGATGCGCTGGCACAAATGAACACTGACGACTGGCTGCGCATTCTTGCTACTGTGGATATACAGCAGCTTGCCAATGATATGAAACGCCCCGTCAGCCTGCCGCAGATAGATGGCGCAGCCGGACTCGCGACGATTCACTTCAAAACGCTTCAGGCGGAATGCGATCCAGCCACGGCAGACACACATGCGGCGGCGGCAACCGCGGACCTTGCGTTACTGTTAACCGATGATATGCAGAAAAACGCTGTAGCACCGCGCCGCGGCACGATCGATGACCAAATCGTCTGGGGGCGCTCACCCGCCCGGCTGGATCTCGCCGGCGGGTGGACCGACACTCCGCCGTGGTGCCTTGCAAACGGCGGCAGCGTCGTCAACGCCGCCGTTGACCTTAACGGACAGCCGCCGATTCAGGTTTTCGGCCGCATCAGTAATGAACCATGCATTACCCTTAGATCAATTGACCTAGGCCTTGACCAGCGTATCTTCACATACGAAGAGCTTGAAGCTGCACCAAAACTTGGCAGCGGATTCGGCCTCGCGGCAGCCGCCCTGCAATTAGCCGGCTTCCATCCCCGTTTTCATCAAGGCCCATGCGCCCCGAAACTTGTTGACCATATCCGGCAGACACTCGGCGGCGGTATTGAGCTTTCCATGCTGGCCGCAGTACCAAAGGGCTCCGGACTTGGAACCAGCAGCATTCTTTCATCAACCATACTGGCCGTGCTCTCCGATATGTTCAGCCTGAAATGGAACAATGCTGATATTTTCGCCCGGACTATGGCGGTTGAACAGCTCCTGGCCTCGGGCGGCGGATGGCAGGATCAGGCCGGCGGCATGTATGCCGGAATCAAGCTGGTTAGCACTCCGCCGGGCATCCGGCAAATCCATGAACTGCGCTGGCTGCCGAATAACCTGCTGGGAGATCAGCATGCCAATAGCGACACACTGCTTTACTATACCGGACTCACCCGCACCGCTCATGACATTCTGGGACAGATCGTAATGGGCTTTTTCCGCAATGAAGCACAACGCTCCAGAATCATGGAGGATATTGCCACTAATGCATGGTTTACTACCGATGCCTTGCAGCGTAATGACCGCCCGGCGCTCTGCGAAGCGGTCCGCCGTAGCTGGATGCTGAACTGTGCGCTTGATCCGGGAACCGCTCCGGCGGCGGTACAGAATATTGCCGGCATGCTGGCAGATGATGCCGCCGCGTTCAAACTGCTCGGTGCCGGCGGCGGCGGCTTTATGCTTATTCTGGCGCACAATGCTGAATGCGGAACGCGCATCAGGCAGAAGCTTGAAATGAATCCCCCCAATCCCAGAGCCAGATTTGTCGATATGACCTTGTCAACCACCGGCCTGCAGGTTACCCGCAGTTGACTCTTTGTCCGTGATGAAAACAGTTTCCATTAAAACCTTCGGCTGTCGCTTAAATCAGGCGGAAAGTGAACAGATTATCAGCGGCTTTGAGCAGGCCGGATATTGCTATGTGCCGGATACCCGGAATGCCGACATATGCATCATACATACCTGTACTGTTACCGGAACCGCTGAAAGCAAATGTCTGCAGGAGGCCCGCAGAATCAGGCGCACCAGGCCCGCGGCGCTGATTGTCCTGGCCGGCTGCGCCGTTGAAAACAATCGCAAACTGCTGGAACACAGCGGCGCGGATATGCAAGTAGGACAGCAGGATAAATTCAGAATCCATGAGCTGGTAAAAGACAGCCTGCCGCAGCACTTTCCCGCCGATGAAAGCCCTTCGCAAACTTCACCCAGACGCCGGTCACGCGCTTTGCTGAAAATCCAGACCGGCTGTAATTTCCGCTGCGCATACTGCATTGTCCCGGATGTGCGCGGCAACCCGCAGAGTCGCGATGCTGCAACCGTCCTGACCGAAGCTGAACAGATGATTGCCTCCGGCTTCCGGGAGATCGTTGTCACGGGAGTTAACATCGGCTTGTATCATAGTGCCGGCGGCGGATTGGTGGAATTACTGAAACAACTGGCGGCCCTGCCCGGTATCGGACGGCTGCGTATCAGTTCGCTTGAAATGACAACGGTCGAATATGACTTAATCGAGTTGATTGCCCGGACGCCCGCCATCTGCAAATTTCTGCACTGTCCGCTGCAAAGCGGCAGCGACAGTATCCTCAAGGCTATGGGCCGCCGCTATACGGCAGACGAATTCAGCAATTTCATTCGCCGTGCGGCTGCACTGATTCCCGGAATCGGCCTTGGCACAGATATCATTTGCGGTTATCCGGGTGAGAACGATGATGATTACAGGAAAACCTGTGAATTGGTTGAAACACTGCCTTTCAGTAATCTGCATGTTTTTCCGTTCAGTCCCCGGCCCGGCACACCGGCGGCCGCGATACATCAAGAAAGCGTGCCGGAAAAGGTCATTCGGCAACGCTGTGCAAACCTGATCGCTTTAGGCAACCGGAAACGCAATTCATTTATCGGCAGCTTTGCAAACAGCCCCGTTGAAATACTGGTTGAAAAAGTAAAGAACGGCATGGGCCGCGGCTGGACCGCGGAGTATATCAAAGCCGGGGTATCCTGCCGGAATGATGAAAGAGGTAAACTTATTCGAGCCATCGCCGGTAAAACCGATGGCGACACCCTGCTTTGCCGCCGCTGATTCGCAAAGATCACACTTCGCGGCCGAGCAGGCGCGATATACCCGCTGCGCGTTCATCAAGCGTTGCACCCTCCCCCAGCAGCGCCGCGCCAACCGCAATCCTGAAAACACCGGCACTAATAGTTGCGCCCACTTCTTCAAGCGACTTTGCTCCGCCCGCAAATAAGGGCACCCCGGGCCGTCTTACCGCCGCGAAGGCCTCATGCGCATTTCCGCCGCCGCTATAAACCGCAAAATCGCACCCGGTCTCCACCGCCAGAATAAGCTCATTCAAGTCTGCGGTCCGCACACCGGCAAGTGTCCCGGCAGCCACCATCCCGCGCGCCAGCCCCACCGAAACTTCGTCCGCATTCACAATCACCGCCTCGCATGCCAAAGCGGCACCCCCCGTTGAATCCAACGGAGCAACCGCCAGAATTCCTTCACGACGGCAGATATCACGGATGCACTCAAAACCGCCGGCATCACCGGCTTCAATTATATCGACTCCGGCAGCCGCCGCAGTCCTACACCACGTTTCCAGATCACCGGCGGCAACCGAATCGTCAAGCACAGCATAAAACAGGGCGTCGTCAATCCGCATACCCTAGATATCCCCATGCTCCGTGCTGATCTCCTGCACGGTAACACGCACCTTGCGGACGTCCTGGATACCAAGTCCATTGGCCATGCTCTCTCGCACACGCCGCTGCAAAGCTTCGCACACCTCATGCAACTGCGGACCAGCCTTAATGCGGATGCTCACCGCAATATCAATCGAACGCCGCACCGGAATTACCGCGGTGGTCATTTGAATTATTGAAGGAAACTCACGATTCAGCTTACCGAGATAATCACAAATCGCCTGAGTGCTGATACTAAGCGGGCCGTTCTCGGTCTCAAATGACAGAAACCGGTTCTCACGGCGCGGCTTCAGTCCGGTCAAAGCGTAAAGCCACGCCAGAAAAAACATGGCGAAGCCCCAGAAAAGAACCGGCCAGCGCATGCCGGCGCCCAATGCAATCAGTCCCTGCCAGCGCACTGCGGAAGATGCCGCGGCAATCATGCCGATACTGGTAGCCAACAAAAGCACCAGTACGGCAAAACGTGTCAACCTGTGTAAAAAAGCTTTCATACTTCCCCTTTTTTTTCAACCACGTTCTGTCAATAATTGCGCCCCAGTCTTGGGGCTAATCGTCGTTTCATCAAGTACTTGGAGCTCATTGGTTTTTCTCCCCCAGGAGTTAGGCACTAGGCGCTAGTCGTTA
>PXDI01000256.1 GCA_003565095.1 PVC group bacterium
AACCGGTCATGAAGGTGAAAATAATAATCCCCGAGCAGTTTATGGGCGATGTGTCGGGCGATCTGAACCAGAAGCGCGGCAGAATTCTCGGGATGGGTGCGGAAGACGGCATGCAGGTAATCACCGCCGACGTTCCGCAGGCGGAGTTGTTCCGCTATGCCGCCGAGCTGCGCAGTATTACCGGCGGGCAGGGCACCTTTGAAATGGAATTTGCCCGTTATGATATTGTCCCGGCAAATGTGGCTCAGAAAGTGGTTGCCGAAGCGCAGCGCGAGAAGGAGGATGAGTAGGGCCGGCGTGCCTGACGGCGAGGCCGGATTGGCGCCGGAGCATTGTACGCTTTGTCCGCGCTGCTGCGGTGTGAACCGCGCGGCCGGTGCAACCGGCTGGTGCCGGGCATCCCGGCAGCCGGTGGTCTTCCGGTATGGACCGCATCACGGTGAAGAACCGGTGCTCAGCGGCATAAATGGTTCCGGGACGGTGTTTTTCAGTCACTGCACCATGGCATGTTGTTACTGCCAGAACCATCCATGGAGCCAGGCGTGCCGCGGTGATGTGCTGGGCGTGGAAAGGCTGGCGGAAGTGCTGGCGGATTTGCGTGAGGCCGGCTGCCATAACTGGAATATGGTCAGCCCCACACCGTGGCTGCCCTGGGTGAATGCCGCGGTTGAAACTGCCGCCGCAGGCGGCCGTCTGCCGGTTGTGATGAATACCGGCGGCTATGAGAATGTGAAGACGCTCGAGCGGTTTGCCGGATTGACGGATGTTTTTCTGGCGGATTTGCGCTATGCTGATGATGATACCGCGCGGCGTTTGTCGGATACGGCAGACTATACCGCCACGGCGCGCCAGGCGTTGCGCTGGATGTATGAACATGCCGGCGCGCTGCAAGTGGATGATGACGGGATTGCCCGCAGCGGTTTAATCTGCCGGGTGCTGATTATTCCCGGATATGCATCCGAGGCGCTTGAAAGTCTGCAATGGATTCGCGATTGCCTCGGTGCCGGAGTGGCGGTGAGCGTTATGGCGCAGTATATGCCCGCTTACCGCGCAATTGAAAGTGCGCCGCCGTTGAACCGCCGGATTTCATACGGCGAGTATGAACGGGTGGCCGCGGCGGTCGATCGGCTTGATTTTGATTGCGGCTGGATGCAGGAGTTTGAAGGGGAAACGGAAGAGTCTTTGATCGGTTACAAAATGCCGGCCGGCAGTAGCACGGCTGGTAGTTGAACGGAAGAACGGCTAAGAAGATACAAAAAGCGTATATGTCGATACGGGTGTAAGAGTAAGTGTACGAGTAGGTGAGGATGCGGATGCCGTACTCGTACACCTGCTCGTACACGCGAATATCTTGGGTTGCGGATGAAATCTGTGTTAGGAGAATAGTAGAATGAGTGGACATAGTAAATGGGCGACAATTCGCCACAAGAAGGGCGCGGCGGATGCCAAGCGCGGTAAGGTTTTCAGCAAATTGAGCAAGGAGCTGCTGGTGGTGGCGCGGTCCGGCGGGGGCAATCCCGACCTGAACCCAACCCTGCGCACACTCATCCAGAAATGCAAAGGCGTCAATATGCCCAACGATAATATCGAGCGGGCAATCAAGAAGGGCACCGGTGAACTTGACGGCGTAACCTATGATGAAGTCGTTTACGAGGGCTATGCCAACGGTGGTGTCGGGCTGGTGGTGAAATGCCTTACCGATAACAAAAACCGCGCCGCGGCGGAAATCCGTCATATCTTCTCAAAGCACGGTTCAGCTTTCGCCGGACAGGGCGCGGTAACCCGCGGCTTCGAACGCAAAGGGCAGATTTTTGTTGAACAAAGCGCCACTGATGAAGATGCCCTCATGAATGTCGTGCTTGAAGCCGGTGCTGATGATATGCAGCCGGATGGCGACCAGTTTGAAATATTGTGCGATCCGTCAATCTTCCAGGCAGTGGTGGATGCCCTCGCCGCGGCCGAAATCCCGACCGCCAGCGCCGAAATCACGCTCGTGCCAACCACCTATATGCCGGTAACCGACAAGGCGGTGGCTAAATCAGTGATGAAGTTTGTAGCGGATCTTGAAGATAATGACGATGTCCAGGAAGTATATCACAATATGGATGTCGATGACGCCATTATGAGCGAGCTGGAAGCGGAGAGTTAATGTGACACAAATCCCGGCAACCGGCGGGCGCATTAACGCTCCAATTACGCACCGGGTGCTGGGTGTGGATACCTCGCTGCGTTCAACCGGTCTGGGCGGAGTAAGTGCAACCGGACAGCAGATGAGTACCTTCTGCCGCGAACGGGTCAGAATTCCCCCCGGCCGGCCGCTGTCAGATTGCCTGGCCGCTTTGTATGCGGGCATTGAAAAAGCTCTTGATGAAGGCGCTCCTGATGCCTTGGCCATCGAAGGGGCCTTCTTCAGCCGCAATGTGCGGACCGCGATGCTGCTGGGGCATGCCCGCGGGGTGGTGATTGCCGCGGCCGCCGCGCGCGCTATCCCCGTTTTTGAATATGCGCCGCGACGGGTGAAGCAGGCCGCCGTCGGTTATGGCGCCGCCTCAAAAACGCAAGTGCAGGAAATGATCCGGCGGATACTGAATCTTGACGCACTGCCGCAGGAGGATATCGCCGACGCACTCGCGCTGGCGGTCTGCCATCTGCATCAATGGATCAGGCTGCCGGCAATGCGGCCCGAGCCAATCTAGTTTGCACCGAAGGAAAGTTGTTTTAAGATGATAACGTTTATTGAAGGAATGCTGGAAGAGAAACATCCGACCCGGGTGGTGGTCAATGCCGCCGGGGTAGGTTATGAAATTTTTATTCCATTAAGCAGTCATGACCGGCTGCCGGCGCCCGGCGCAAAGTGCCGTGTGCTTACCTATCACTATGTGCGTGAAGACGCCCAGCAGCTTTTCGGGTTTGCATCAGCGGCCGAACGGGATATGTTTGTGCTGTTGCTGGGTGCCAGCGGCATCGGCCCGCGGCTGGCTCTCGGCGCCTTGAGCGGAATGGCGGTGGGCGAACTGACCCGCGCGCTGGCCGAGGGCGATACTAAGCGGCTCAGCAC
>PXDI01000098.1 GCA_003565095.1 PVC group bacterium
GTGAAGCCGACGTAAATTCTGCAGAAGTTGAAATGACTAACCTCACCGCTAAAGACAACGATAATCCAGGCTTTACAAGACATGAAGACGATACTGTCGTAATTATCTTCGGTGGCGGCGACCGTGAAGACATGGTAGACATTCGTCCGCCGGATGGTGACGACGACGACAGATAATCTTTAACATCATCGAACGAAGAGTCTCTGAAAAAGTTAATATCTTTCCTGATATTAACTCCCTATGAGACTCCCCGCTTTATTACTTCTATGCCTGTACATGTTGCTCTCTCCCGCAACATTACAGGCTTTTTTTATTTCACAAGATGAGTTCGAATCAGTAGCCATAGAATGGGCTGCTATGCAAAATGAAGTTCATCTCAGTTTTGCAGAAAAAGAAGATTATGATGTAAACAACCTTTATGACGCACTTGCTCATGAATATGTTAAAAGATATGACGATACAGGTAATCCGGCATACCTGATATTTGCACTTTATGAAGCAACTTCTACTTTCAGAGTTGAAATCAGGGAGAGATACATAACTAAGTTCCCTGATTTTGACAATAGCACCTTATTGAGCGCTGAAAGTGTATTCACAAGGAACTATAGTCCTGATTTATTTGACCACCGAGATTTTAAGCTCTCAGACCTTTACCTGTTTAATCTCGGAAATATTCCAGAGCATTTATATCCAAAAATATCTGCATTGCTTGATTTTTGGGAAGATCAGCTTCAGATGATCTCAAGGCGACAACCTGTTAGAACCATTTTAATGGCCAGAACAATCGCACATGGTAGAATGCGAATGAATGATTTTCGCGGTGCTTTCAGGATGTATAGTTATTTCCAAAACTCAGGAAAATACCCCGTCTCCATATCCTTCTTTAATCATTTTAATCGTCTGTCATTTTCAGCACGGGCTCTTGGTTATTATCAGGTGGCTATGGAGATAAATCAAAAACACCTTATTCCGCTTGCTGAAAAACTTAATGACTATCAGAGATTGTTACAGTCAAAGTACGACTATTACTTCACCTCGTTCCGGCTCGGAAACGTAACCGAATCTTTGCAGGGATTTGAAGAGCTTTATGCGATAAGGGATGACTTCCGGGATCAGCGTTATGTCAGCGGTATTCTGAACAATCTTGCGGTAAGCTACCTGAATGCGGGCAATTTCCAGCAGTATATCCGGCTTCAGCTGAACGCACTTGAGTCTGCGGCTGAAAGGGAAGATTACGTTCTTCAGCTTAATTACCTGCGGAATCTGCACATTTTTCACAGGCGTCAGAATGAGAACGAGCTGTCACTCAGCTACCTGAATGAGGCTTTCAGAATTGCGGATGAGAATAATATCACCTCCGAAATGCCTTCTATCCTGAATTCGCTCGGCGTTTTTCACAGAGATGTTTATCAGGATTATGATCAGGCAGTGTTTTATCACACTGAAGCACGCAGAATAACGGAAGAAACGGATAACTACCGAATCAGTCAGGTGAGTTTACAGGAAAAGGCGGAAACGTACAGGCGTGCCGGAAATACGGAAATGGCGCTGTCGCTTATCCGGCAGTCCGCAGAAATTGCGCATCTTCGCGACGACCAGTTTATGCTCTCGTTTAATATCATTCAGGAAGCCCGCCTGCTTACCGAAAAAGGTGACCATGCCTCAGCCGTTGAGTTGATAAATACGCTCACACCCGCGCAGTTGAATTCGCTCGAATTTAATATTGAAGTTCTTCGAAATGTGGTCCTGATGAAAGACGCTATCGAGCGTAATGATCTGGATACCGTTACGCACATCTCCCGCCACATTACGCCCGGAATTCTCGACTGGCTTGGCGAAAGCGCCGATATGCAGACCGGACACATGCGATTCGATCCGGAGTTTACGAGCGCATTCGACCTGAGCGCCAAAGCGCTGATTTTAAAAGATGAGCAGGAGGATTTCCTCCGCCTGATGGAGCAGATTCGCGGGCTTACACAATCCGGATTTTTCAACAATCCCCTTCTGCGTTCAAACCTGCTGACCGAAGATGAGCTGATGCTGGATTACACCCTCAGTAATCAAATCCAATCCCTCAGAAACAACCTTTCAAATACAACTGACGAACGTGAACGCATTCAAATTAATAACGAAATCAGCGAACTTACATCTCAGCGAAATGAGCTCAAAAACAGGCTTTTTTCTCAGGTTTACGAACAACGATTCTCTCTGAGGCCCATTCAACGCTCACTTAAAGACAGATCAACGGTTCTTTACCTGAACCTTTTTGAGAACTCGCTCTATGTAACAGTTCTCACCCGGAACAGCATAAAAACGCACGTTGACACCCTCACTGTCCGGGATCAAAACGGCCTCCAAAAAGCCGTGGAAAAACTTACTAACCGGCAGACTGACCTCAATCTGCTGTACGATATTTTCGATAACCACCTCAACGGGCGGATTCCTGATGCAACTGAACATCTGATTGTGGTGCCTGATGGCATCTTTTACCGCATACCGATGGAAATTCTGCCTGTAACGAAGCCATCACGGTCACACAGCTACGGTTCCGCAAAATATCTTGTTGAAAAATATTCCATCAGCTACGCCAACTCGCTGAGTCAAATTCGTGAATTTTCCAGAAGATCCCGTCAAACTGACCATGAATACGCATTTTTAGGATTTGGCCTGGGTACATTTCAGGAAAGCGTGCTCGCCCGCGACCGGACACTGCCCGACCTGCCCTTTGCCGAGCGTGAGGTTCGTGATATCGCCGCTGAGCTTACACAAGCTCGTCCAAGAATTACGTTTACCGGTGAAACCGTTACCGAAGACCGCCTGAGAAGTCTTGCGGGAAAATCAGGCATTCTGCACATCGCATCACACAGCGAAGTATCAAATGAAAATCCGCTTTTCTCTGTGATTTACATGAACAAAAGCGATGACGAAGAACAAAATCGCTCGGATGGTTATGTATATGCGTATGAACTATTTGAAATGGAGCTGCTGAACGAACTTGTGGTACTGAGCTCATGCGAATCCGGAGGAGGAAATTATTTACAGGGAA
>PXDI01000360.1 GCA_003565095.1 PVC group bacterium
CCGGTTCACTATTCAGCACCGCATCCGTATCCCAGCTTTCCACAATACCGACCGAAGCCGTAGACGCGTCCTCCCAGATTTCAGCGCGGAATTTATCCATGGCCTTGGCAATTCTGCCCGCCTCCTCTGCCCACGGCATCGGCTTTCCGGAATAACCGGTCATGCCGTATTCGCCTTGCTCCCAGCCGCCGGGCCGGCATTTCCATGTCCAAAACGCCATTGTCTGATTACCGGCAGCCAGATAAGCCAGACACAGCCGGCGCATCAGCCCGCAGTCCATGTGATTGCCGTAGCCGCCGGAAAACTGGACCGCGCCGCCAGTGGTTTCAAACGCGCTGGTGAAACCGGATTTTAACGCATCGCGCGTCATGCGTGCCTGCAACCAGACCGGTATGTCCACTTCGCCGCCGACGGTTTCAAAATGCCATGACAAATGGATGCTGGTGGTGTGCAGATTGCCAACATGCGCCCATTCGCCGATATCCCAGCCGAGTTTCGGCTGGTTGACGAACAACTGGTGCGAGCCGATGCCGATTACGCCATCCGGATCAACATCTTTAACGATCTTTGCGATAACGCGGGCTCGCGCATTTTCGCGGTCGGCTTTATAGCGCGCAAAATCGTGCAGCGCCCCATAGCGTTTCTTTGCATTGGCGGTGCCGTTGATCAGCTTGTCCACGGCGGGATCGCCAAGAATGGCCGCCGTATCCCATGCTGCGGCGACGGTCTCACCTTTGTATACCCGCCAGGCCGCATTCAGTTTGTCCAGTGTTCCGTATTTCTTTTCGAGCCAGAGCGCAAATGCAGCACGGTCGGCCGGATCGTTTAGATCGACAACTGCCGGATGCGGTTCTCCCTTAATGCACCAGGCAATCGCGCGTCCGCGCAGCGGTCCGATATAGGCCTTGGCATATTCGCGGATAACATTCTGATGCTCCGGTTCTTCAAACCAGCTTTTGTCAAATGCTTGTCTGGCAATACCGTGCTCTTCAAGCAGTTTTGCGGGAGGATGATCAAAAACCTCGCCACAGAGAATGACCTTGATGCCGGCGCGTTCCGCCGCGCTGAACCACGCTTCGGCTTTCGAATTGTCCCACTTGCCGTTGCCACGGTAAACCGGCTGCAACTCATGGAAACGTACAGCCTGAAAACCAAGGCCGCGAATAACGCGCAGTTCCTTCTCAATCTCACGGCAGTCAGCCGGATCATCCATGGTCCAGTAGACCACCGCGCTCCATATTTCACCGGTTTCCCGTAAACGGCTTAATACTTTTCCGTCCACTCTGGCTAGACGCTTACTGATCGCTGCATTCCGGTATGTATTGTTCATGCGGGCGGTATAGATAAGAACTGCCCGAATGTCAAAACCCATCTTCTTACGGTTTGGTCTGGGAGCGCATCTGCGATTTGATGCGCGACGCCTAATTGCGATCCCCATGACCTCGCGTCACGGGTGAAGAAAATTTGTGTTGGAAGGAGAAACCGCCTTTCCAATGTTTGCCATCCCCCGGTTACATCCACCGCACCCCTGACCCGCGAGCTATGCCTGGCCATGAACCAGTGGTGCAAGGCTATGGCATCCATGCAGGAGCAGCCGGCAAAATCGGCGATTTCCGCTATGGTGCATACTGGGGCGCCACCTACACCGGCGTGCCGATGACGTTTGCGGGTAATCGCATTTTTATACGGCATTTAAGCCGAATGTATTGTATAGGTAACTGAAAAGGTGACCGAAACAAGATCAGCAAGGAGCATACTTTGAAGTCCATAACAATCGATGAATCAACTCTGCGCGGTAAGGAAGGATTTCATCGCGTTGGTAAAGACCGCACAGGGCGCTGGTGGTTTATAAATCCTGCGGGGCGTTGCTGGTTCTACAAGGGCGTAGACTCGGTTGGTTGTCCGTCGGCTTTCACAGACACACCTGCCGGGGAGCAACCGGCTGTTGCGCAGAACAACTTCCAGGGAATTGCAGACTATCTGGCAACTCTGGGCATCAATGCTTTTGGAAGCTGGTCGAATCCCGACTTCACGACCATCGGCCGGCCCGTTTGTTTTCTGCTGCATGTCCGAAGGGTGTATAGCGCAGGGGCTATACAAAAGCCTGGCGTAAAACATATCGACATCTTTGATCCCCGGTTTGTGCGGGCGTATGACCAGGCATGCGCAGACGCCGCGGAACTGTACCGTGACCGGCCGGAGTTCGTCGGGTGGTTCTGCGATAATGAACCGGGGTGGGGGCAGAACTACCGCGAACATGTGTGGGGCGGCACCGCCAATGTCTCAGAAAAAGCAAAGGTTCCGACGTTGCTCCAGGCCCTGCTGACAGAGCCGCCCGACCGTCCCGCCCATCGCGCCGCCTGGCAATGGGTTAGCGCAAAGCACGGCGGCCTCAGTCAGGTGGCGGCGCGATGGGGATTGGCTTTCTCGGACGAGGCCGGCTTCCGCCGCCTCAACGACGACGGATTGGTGCTTGAACATGCGGCGTATAACGAGGATCAGGACGCTTTTTCGCTGCACTATGCGTTGGAGTATTTCCGAATCGTTGCGGATTGCATCCGCCGGCATGACCCCAACCACTTGATTCTCGGTCCGCGGTACGGCTCAAATCCCGGCCCGGTTATTCTGGCGGCGCAAAGACAGGCTTTCGAGAACGGATGGTGCGATGTTTCAACCATGAATTGCTATCGCGCCGATTTTGGACAGCGGGTCGAAGCGATGGCAGCGGCAACCGGTATGCCCATCCTGAACGGCGAGTTTGCGTGGGCCAGTGACTATTTTAAGTGGCCTTTCGCTGACGGGAGCGATGCGGAACTATCGGTGAATGAACGCACTGCCCGCCGCGGAATCTCGGCTCTGGAATCCGCCATCGCTCATCCGTCGCTGATCGGATACTCCTGGTTCAAATGGCAGCACAAGTTCACGGATGCGGAAGCGCCGCACTATGGTTTGGTTAATGTCTCAAACGTGCCCAATCGGTTTAATGCCAGACTGCTGCGCGAGATCAATGAGCGGGCGGATGCTCTTGCCTGTGGTGAACTTCAGCCGCGTACCATCGAATTGCATACGATTTGTAAACCGGAAGAGCCGGCGGGGACAAAGCGTTGAAAGATGAACGCACTATGCCCTCTGGAATGATTGGAAACCTGGCTCGACACCGCCCCCGGCACAGGCGTTGGCGTGGTCAAAGGATGGTTCCCATGAAGTAGGGAATTGGGGGGAATTGGGGACGTTGTTAGGAAAAGCCTAATAACAAGCATGTATAAATATATAAAGAATTTACTGTAAAGGATTAACAAAGAACGTCCCTTGGTTTCCCTTGGATATTTTTCCAACTCCTTGTCGGTCAGTTACAAACAAGAAACGCACACCCGTGGGCCCTGTCTGCGGACTTTTATTTATGTATTGTATACCATTCGCTTATTTTGATACATATAAGCATTGATGTGTATACATATCGGCGTTTTCTGAACACATTGTTTGCTATGTGTATACCAAGTGTGGTTAATTGAGTAGGAGGTTTCGAGTGACAACATTTTGTCTGCAGCCGCTTCCACCCCCAATAGATCTTGAGACGAAGGCTATACTCAAGAAACTGCCTGAAGCTCACCGCCATCTGGCCGAACTAAAGGGTATTGCCGCAACAATCCCGAACGAAAGCATTCTCATTCAGACTTTGGCGCTTCAGGAAGCAAAGGACAGTTCTGAAATTGAAAACATTGTTACCACACACGACGAACTTTTCAGGGCACAACTTGCAGATGAGTCTGCAAATCCGGCAGCTAAAGAAGTGTCGCAATATGTTGAGGCTCTGCGTGTCGGGTTCACGTCGGTACGCGCTACGCGGCTGATTACGAATAACCAGATACTTCAAATCCAGGCCACATTGGAAAGAAATGACGCCGGATTTCGTAAACTACCCGGCACAGCTTTGCGTAACAGAGCTACAGGGGAGGTAATTTATACACCGCCGCAGGAGTATGCGCAGATTATTGAGCTGATGGGCGACCTGGAGTCTTTCATTAATGATCCCGCCCGTCTGGATGTCG
The DNA here is from genome assembly GCA_003565095.1 of PVC group bacterium. Taxonomy (GTDB): domain Bacteria; phylum Verrucomicrobiota; class Kiritimatiellia; order UBA8416; family PXDI01; genus PXDI01. The sequence continues at coordinate 4,050 of PXDI01000360.1, forward strand.
ATCCGCTGATAAAGATGGCGTTGATCCATTACCAGTTCGAAAGCATTCATCCGTTCTACGATGGAAACGGGCGTACCGGCCGCATAATCAATATTTTGTACCTGGTTGCAAATGACCTGCTTAACCTGCCGGTTCTGTATCTGAGCCGTTTTATCATTCAAAATAAACCTGATTACTACCGGCTTCTTCAAGAAGTCCGTACCCGGGATGCTTGGGAGGACTGGGTGCTCTTCATGCTTGAAGGCGTTGCAGCAACCTCGCGGCAGACAATTTCGCTGATTGGCTCAATCCGCGCCATCATGCTTGACTACAAACACCGTATCCGCTCCCTGTTTCCACGCCTATACAGTCAGGATCTGCTCAACAATCTGTTTCGGCACCCTTACACCAAGATCGCGATACTTCAAAAAGATTTGTCCGTTTCTCGCATTACCGCCGCGCGTTACCTTGATCAATTGACCGCTGCAGGTTTTCTTGAGAAGCGCCGCTTCGGTCGAAGCAATTACTATCTCAACCAGCCGCTGGTGAACCTTTTTATCGACTTGTCACGTATGCAGCCCGCAGAATCAGCAAGGCAGATCGAATCCGTCACGTAATCTTCTTTGCTTATCAAGGCAGTGAATGAACTGATGTTTGCGAGGTAAATGAACAAGAAAAGCAAGAGATCGCCAGACAAAGAGAAAAGCATTCCGGTTCCGTATGCATTTGCCAAGCCGGACAAGGCCGCAATCCGGGTGCAGCGGATTGCGCATCGCCTGCGGGTGCATTACCACTATCATCCCGATTATGAACTGGTGTATGCGCCGGCGGGGGCCGGTCGCTGGCAGGTGGGTGACGCTTCCGGAATTTGCGATCGACCGCGCGTTCTGCTGCTCGGTCCGCAAGTGGCGCATGCGTGGTTTTCAGAGCAGGCCGGCCGGCAAAGTCCCGGCAGTGAGGCCACCGTCATCACTTTTTCAAAAGAGCGGCTTGGACTCGAACTGCTGGGGCGTCCACTGTTTGCTCCCGTGAATGCGCTGCTGCGCAGCGCTGAACGCGGCCTGCTCTTTGAAGGCCGGGCCATTCAGCAGACCGCCCCGCTGATGCATGCGCTGCATGATGAATCTGCTCTAAGGCAATATGTAATTCTGCTGGATGTTCTGAGCATTCTCGCAGAGTCCGGCCGTGGGTACGCACTTGTATCGGATGATTACAGCATTTCCGAGCGCGAGCGTGATCACCGGCGGCTGGCGATTGTAATGGATTACGTCAGCCTGCATTATTCTGAATCAATTGAGCTTGCCGCTGCCGCCCGCCAGGCCGGCATGAGTGTTTCCCATTTCTGTGCATTCTTTAAACGCATGACCGGTCTGACTTTTGTGCAATATGTCAACCGCTGGCGCATCGAACACGCCTGCCTGCTGCTGCGGAATACCCACGATAAAATTCTGACAATCGCACTCAATGCCGGGTTTAATAATCTGTCAAATTTCAATCGCCGCTTTGTTGAACAGCAAGGCATGTCCCCGCGTGAATACCGCGCGGCCGGCCAGGCGACGGTTTGAAGGTGGTGGAAGTATAAGGAGAAACACATATGGCTGGTCAATGGAGCAGGGCGATGTTGGCGCTACTTATGATCGGGACGCTGCGTGCGTCTGGCGGAGTGCCGGCCGGGCATCCTGATTCCTTTCCTGATGCGACCCGCCCGTGGGGGTGGCGCGGAGACGGCAGCGGCGCATGGCCGGGGGCGGAACCGGTCTATGACTGGAACGCTGAAACAGGGCGCAATATCGTGTGGCGTATACCAATGCCCGGTGCCGCGATGGCACAGCCGCTGGTGCTGGGAGAGAAGGTTTTCACTGTGGCGGATCCGAATCTACTGATCTGCGTTGATGTACACGACGGACGAATTGTCTGGCAGCGGGCCGTAGATCATGTGGACGCGATGCCAGCGGATATGGCGCAGCAAGCGCGCTCTGACATCGCAGTTGTCGAGGCGTACCGCACCGCTTATTACAACTTCCGGTTTGAGGTTGATGAGTTTTTTTCGGACTTGCGGGCAAATGGGATAAGGAGTGAGAGCTTTCGGAGCAGCGGCGACACAAGTAAGTCACCCGCGCACTTAGTGATTCCTGCCCCGGATGCTCCCGGTCGTGAGGACTATGAGCGAGTCATGGCGGATCCCGATCTCAAGACGCGGTTTGAAGCGCTGCTTAAAGCGGTTGATGAACACGGATTCCTGCTGTCAAAATTTCAGCACCGGAGCTATGCAAATAACGAGCAGATTCGTAATGCGCTGAAGGTTTACGATCTGTGGCTGCTCGATCTATGGGAGGGCTATACGTCGTGGCACTTTGCAACGCCGGTGACTGACGGAACGTACATTTATTACACGGGACCGAACAATCAGGTGGCTTGCTATGATCTGAACGGCAATCGCAAATGGCTGATCTGGGAACATGAGGTGGATTCCAACCCGGAGCAGGCTGATCTGGGTATCGGTACGCGTTTTGTCGACTCGCCGCTGCTGGTGGGGGATGTTCTGGTGGTTCGCCAGAATGGCGAACTGCGCGGGTACAACAAGGCCAATGGCGAGAAGCTTTGGAGTCACTGGAACGCCTATGCCAAGCGTACGGAAGGTAAGCCGCACCGGAACGTTCGGGAAGCCCGTCCGGAACCGGAGGCGACGAGTCCGGTGCATATGGCGCTTCCATTGCCGGGCGGCGGCGTGCTGGATGTGGTGCTGGATGGTGGCGGAAATGCTTACCGGGTTGCGGATGGAAAGATTGTTGGACGCGGCCTGCCGCGGACCCATCGCGGTCCGACCGCGCTGGTGCAGGATGATCTATATGTGCATTCAGTCAACACAGACGGGCCGGACTCAATCGGTGTCAGCCGCCTGGCGGCAAAAGATGTTGATACGGTTGAACTGGTCGAGACGCTCTGGCAGCATCGGGATGGCGCGCCGGAATACACATCGGTTTTGTACGACGGGTGGATTATTACCAAGGGGTTGCGGTGGGAGCTGATGACTGGTCGGCAGACCGGCACAAAGGGCGGCGGGGGAACGTCTGGTCCGATTGTCGCAGGGAACGCGCTGGTTTCAATCATGGGCTACTCGGCCAGGGCGCGTGCGGAGAAAGGGGCTGTCGGCCACCATGTGTATGCCAATATCCAGCAGTTGGATGGACGTCGTCAGAGCGGCAACGGCCATAACCAGCCGTGTTTCATCGATGGTCGGCGCGCTGGGGACCGGGATGCCGATCACGCGTTTGTGTCGCGTTACCGGTTCTGCAATTTTAATGGCAGTTATCATATGCAGGCGTCAGGCAGTCCGGTTGCACATGCAAACCGGCTTTTCTGGCGGAGTCCGGGATACCTATGGTGCGTCGGCGACCCTACGCAAATATTTCCGCCGAACCGGAATGCGCCTGAGAGCGCCCGCCTGCCGGAAAGTCAGGGACGGCAGATGTTCGAGGCCGCGATGTCGGCTGCACAATCAGCCACGGTACAGGAGTTGGTGACGATGCTCGAATCAAATATGCCGGCAGCACGGATGGCAGCGTGCCGCGAACTGGCGGCAAAGGGCGTTGCTGGTCTTACGGCACAGCCGGCCTTGCGCAAAGTGCTTGCTAATGATGCTCAACCAAACATACGCGCCATGGCGGCGACAGCTATGCTGGCGGCCGATCCGGCATTGCCGATCGTGGAGGAATTGCTTAAGGCCGGGGATGGTGATATGTGGTGGAACGAGCCGGCGTGGATGGCAAGGCAGACTTTACTGAGTATGCCGCCGAATGTGAGCGGGCCGCGGTTGGCCGCAGTGGCAGCCGGCAATATTCCGGGCAATACTGAGTTCTTCATCGAATTGCTTCGGGAGGCGGGGGCGGACGCCCGAGACGTACTGCCGCATGTAAACCGGCATCTTATGCCGAGTCTTCAGAGAAGCCGCTGGGATCAGGCGGTATCATGGGTACAGATTGTTGGGGCGCTGGATCCAGCCATGCTGGACCAGATGCAAGACAACATGGTGCCGCTGATCAATGCGCGACTACAGCAGTTAGATCGTGGCGGACAGGCATGGGAAGTGCGGCGCTGGCTTGCAGATCTGAAGGTTTGCGGCCGCGGCCATGAAGAACATATCCGAAGCAGACTGGCCGAGATTGCCGCGAAACAGCAAGATGCAACCATCAAGACGCAGATGGAGCAATGGCAGCTTGTTCCGTAATCCATACCGTCTTCCATCACATCATACGCCTTTGCATAATTTGTGTTAATGCTGATTTAGGGTGCATGCCGGTCCGTGGTTGTCACAACAGCGTAAAATAGTATCACTTTTATGGCAAAATACAGGAAGACGCAGCGGGCGGCTTTGTCGCAGAATGGCAGCATTGGTAAAGTGCTTTTTGAAAGGGACGATATGAAGAAGAGCAGTCTGATCACGGGGTGTCTGGTGCTAGGTGCGGGGATTGTTTACGGTCAACAGATCGGTCACCGGCCATTGCAGTATATCGGTTATCATCATGATGGCAGCGGTGTGTTTCGCGATTGCACACCGGTAACAGAATGGAATGAATGGGATTTTCGTGAGGAAGTGGCCGGACAGGACCGGCGCGGTCGCGATATCAAGGTCGAGTTGCCTGATAAGGAAAATCGTGTAAATATCGTCTGGAAGGTGCCGCATTACAACTGGAGCAATGGCGGTATGATCATTGTTGGCGGTAGACTTTACGCGCTCAGTGACCGTGGCGGCTTCGGGTTTTATGCTGACCGCCCCGCCGAGTTCACAGGTGTTGAGCTGTGGTGCTTTGACCCGGACACCGGCAAGGAACTGTGGCGCAAGGATCTTCATCACTGGGAGCTTGTGCCGAATGGTGAAGAACTTCGCAAAACGGTTCAGGAATACAACCGCCGGTTCACCGAAATCTACCGTGCCTGGTCACCGCTGGGGTCGGCCATGCGCAACCGCAGCAGCGGAACTGCGCTGTCCGATGAGCGCTACAAGGAGCTTTCTGCTCCCGTGCGCGAGCTGATTCCCGATCTGCCGCCTGATCTTGAGTCGCTGAAGGGAACAGTGTTTGATAATACGGGCTACGAACAGATTCATTTTTTCCGACGGATCCTGCCGCGCTATTTTCCTGAAGTGGATGAAATGCGCAAAACGATCGAACGTGCCGGTTATCTGCTTGATCCCTGGGGCGGCAAATATGATCCGCTTGGCATCAGCATGCAGACACCGGTATCGGACGGAAAGCACATCTACGTCAGCACCGCCTTCGGCGCGGTGTTCTGCGTGGATCTGGATGGCAAGGAAGTCTGGAAGAAATGGTTTGGCGGCGGCTGGGTTCGTGCGGCGGCGATCCCCTCACCGGTATTGAGCGGTGATCTTCTGCATGTAATTGGGCAGGAACGAGAAGGCCGCCAAGCCGAGCGCGTACGTGTTGCTATGGATAAGCATACTGGCGAAACGGTCTGGACCGCCAAGTTCAGCGGTTCCTATCAGACCGGACCGGTTGTGCTGGAGCTGCCTGTTGCCGGCGACCTGAATAATATGATGACCGTACTGGTTTTTCAGGGGAATGGCGCTGTACTCAGGGCGGATGACGGCAAGGAGCTGCTTGCGGGGTTGCCGGCGGCTTGGAACGGCCGGCCGATCGGGGTGGATCGCGATGTTGTGGTGCTGAATAACAAGTCGGCCGATGGCGGCGGTGGCGGCAACATCAAGAATGATTATGCGGAAGGTTGGGCGGCACTGCGGCTGAGCGCACCCGACCGTGATACCGTCGTTGCCGAGACGTTATGGGAAGGCAAAAAGCTGGGATGGGGAAATGTTGTAGCAAGGGATGGGGTGCTGTTTCATCAGAACCGTAACTTGATCGAATCCTATGATCTTTTTAGCGGAGAGCAGCTTGCTAAAGCCGGCGGCACCATGGCCGCTGCATTTCATTATCCAATGCTGGCCGGCGACTATATCATCGGTATGGATATGAAGGGTTTCTTTGGCGTCGCGCAAGTCAGCGCCGATGGTCGCGAGGTCAAGGTGGTTGCCAACAACCGGCTGGGTGATCGTGTTTACGGGGAAAAGGAAGCTCCGCCGCTGGATATGAAATTCTCCTACGGCTGCAATCCATTCGCCAGCGGCAACCGGCTGTTTATCCGCTCGATGACCGAACTATACTGCATTGGCAATCCCGACGAACCGCTGCGGTTGAGTAAAGAGCACATGTAGGAATGCACCCTGCTGGAGGCGGTTCTCGAATCGGATGCCATGGGCGGGCAAGCAGTCCAAATGCTATTTAACCACGAATGAACACGAATGAACACTAATAGGGAAGCACATGAAAAAGAATACATTACACGCCGGATATGCGCAGGCGGATATTACTCCGTCGGAGGGTATACAACTGGCAGGCGGACCGTTTGGTGCGGCAGAGCGGATATTGCACCCGCTGTCTGCCCGCGCACTGGCACTGGAAAATGGTTGTGAACGCCTGCTGATTATCAGTTGTGATTTGCTGGCGCTTGACGGCAACTTTGCTTCAACCGTGCGTCGCATGATAGCACGTCAACAGGATATCGCTTTTGACGCGATTATGCTGGCAGCCACCCATACGCATGGCGCACCGGCAACGGTGAATCTCGGAGAATGGGGAAAACCGGCCCCGCGGTATATGCAGGGCCTTCAGGCAACCTTGACCGGACTGGCCGCTGAAGCGTTTGTGGCCTTGCGGCCGGCCTGCGCCGGTGCTGCCGCCGGAGCTTGTCCGGGTGTCGGCGTGAATCGCACCAAGAGTTTAACCCCGGCGATGGATGAGCGTCTGGCGGTTATCCGCATTGATGAGGCGGATGGAAAACCTTTGGCCGCGCTGGTAAATTTCGGCTGCCATCCGGTGAACCTGCATTCGACCGGAGTTGTGACGCCTGACTGGCCGCATTATCTTGATCTGGGAGTACCGGTGCTTTTTACGCTGGGCGCGTGCGGAGATGTCAATCCGGCCAACTTTCGCCGTGGACAGCCCGGCACAGATGAACAGGCGCGGGAAACCGCCGCAAAAGTTTCCGCAGCGGCACGCCGGTTATACGAATCAATTGATCCATCGGCTGATGCTGAACTGGGGTTCTGTATTGTTGACGCCAACCTTTCTTTGCAGCCATCGGAACAGGGCGCGGAAAAAGCTGCAGCAGTCGCGGTACAAGCTATCAGGATCGGCAATGCCGGAATGGTCTGCCTGCCCGGTGAACCGTATGCAATATATGGCAAGGCGCTGGCCGCCGCGGGCGGTTTGCCATTGACCTTTACCGTTGCGCTGGCTAACGGCTGCATCGGCTACTTTCCTGCGCCGGATGCCTATGAGCGCAAAAGTTATGAAGCAGTTGAGGTGCCGTGTCGTCTGGGGCGTCAGCCGTTCACTTCGGATTGCGGGCGCATCATTTGCGCCGCGGCAACGCAGGCGCTGCGAATGCTGCCGCATCTGACGGCCAATGGTGAGAACCGCCACCAGTGGGGACGTGCCTGCAATGTAATTCCCGGCGGAGGCCAGGCGCATAAACGGCCGGTGAAATACATGTATCAGGGCGGACCCGGTCTGGCGGCACGCGCATCCGGCGCGCGCTTTTGGGATGCCGACGGACGTGAATATCTCGACTATCTGCTGGCGTATGGTCCGATCGTGCTCGGGCACTGTGATCCGGATGTAAACCGCGCAGTCCGCGAGCAGATGGAACGCGGCACGCTGTTCAGCGTTGAAAGCCCGCTGCTGACCGAACTGGCGGAGAAGCTGGCGGAGATTATTCCCTGCTGTGAAATGATGGTGCCGTTTATCGGCGGGTCGGCAACTACTACCGGCGCGCTGCGCTGCGCCCGCGCGCATACCGGGCGTGAACTCATTATCCGCTGCGGCTATCACGGCTGGCACGACTGGTGTTTTGCTGAAGAACGGGGAGTGCCGCTTTGCGAACGCGAATTGATTCTGCGTGCCCCTTACAATGACCTGGCGGCTTTGCAGTTATTATTTGAGCAGCATCCGGGAAAGATTGCCGGCGTCATCATTGAGGCGGTGCAGATGGACGGCCCGGCCCCGGAGTATTTTAAGGGGGTGCGGCGGATTTGTGATCAGAACGGTGCGGTTTTTATTCTCGACGAAGTCAAGACCGGCTTCCGTTTTGCGCTCGGCGGCGCACAGGAGCGTTTTGATATCGACTGCGATCTGGCCACCTTTGGCAAAGCCATGTGCAATGGCTATCCGGGCTCGGTGCTGGTCGGAAAACGTGCTGTGCTTGAAGCGCGCAGCGATACTTTCATGGCTGCAACTTTTCATGGCGATCTGTTGTCGGTTGCCGCGGCGCTGACCGTGATCAGAATTATGCAGGAGCGAAATGGCGTTGAATACATGTGCGGTCTTGGTACGCGCCTGATGAAAGGACTGGATGAAGCATTCAAAGCAACCGGCTATCCGCTGAAAACCTTCGGTCTCCCGCAGATGCCCTGCGTTACCAGGGATAATGCGCCGCCGGAGTTACGTGGACGTTGCATTTCCGAATGGTGCGCAGCGATGCAGCGGCGCGGCATCTTTATTAATGGCCATGTCTGGTTTCTATCGCTTGCGCATACCGAAGCTGATATTGATATGACAATTGAGCGCGCGGCGGATGCCGCGCGTGAGGCCATGGCTGAGATGGAAGCCGCGCGGCCGCGTCCGTAGGGGTGCCCCAGCATGCCTCGGCGCAGCCCTAAAGGCGCAGACGGGTCCCTTGGGGCACCCCATGCAGAGGGGCTGGGGCAGGTCAAGGGACTGACCTGCCCCTACGGACGGGAACTTGTTCGTAGGGGGCACCCAGTCCCTTGGGTGTCCCCTCTGCCGAGATCTGGGAGTCGGAGGGGTGGCCCAGGGGTCTGGACCACCCCTACGGACGGGACGGTGAAGGACGATGAAACAGAAATTATTTGTGCTTATTTGGCTGCTTGTATTTGCCGCCTCCGCGACGGTGGCGGAGCAGGCCGCGCCGCGCATCGGTGACCCTGAGTCGGTATTTGATGAAGCGCGGTTTGATGAGCGGTTTCCGCTTCAGCGTGAGTGGGCACGTGCAGGTGTGGAAGGCGGTGTGCCGCATCGTCAAGACACTCCAATTGTCGCGCGGCTGGCTCCCGGCGCGCCGATTCAGCCCGCGCTGGATGCCGCCGCGGAAACCGGCGGGGGCGTGGTGCTGCTTGAGCCGGGTGAGCATCGCATCGAAACAGCGCTGATTATGCGCAATAGTGTAATTCTGCGCGGCAGCGGGCGGGAGCAGACGCAGATTACCTACGGCTGGAACCGCAGCGAGACGGATGCCAATGCAGTAA
>PXDI01000259.1 GCA_003565095.1 PVC group bacterium
CAAGGTTTAGATAAAGCCAAGTTGGCAAAAATTTCTTCTTTATCAAAAATGTAAATAAAATACCCCAGCTCTTAGCAGGGCTGGGTCTCTAAACCTTCAACATCCTTGAGTTAGGACTTCTGACCCCTCCAATTTGATTAATCACTACATTTCAAACCTGCAACCTGAAGCCTAACCGTACTGATAACCATTATCTCGAACTGAGTTCATTGTTAAGTTGTTCAAGGGCAATTAGAGAATTACGACGATTGGGCGTTCTCTCAAGAGCTGCCTCAAATGCTGCCATTGCTTCTTCTTGACGATTCTCCCGAAGGAGTAACGCTCCATATAACTCCCGAACTGGTAAGACTTCACCGGGGGTAGTTGGATGCTTATCCATAGAATCTTCTAGATCAGCCGCATTGCTCATTAGCACAAGTGCGTCCTCTGTATTTCCTTCCTCATAAAGAATCCAAGCCTTCACAGCTTCAGCCAGAGCCTCACTCATGTATCCCCAGTAATCATTCCCTTGCTCATGCAAAGTATTAACCAGTTGTTTAATCTGCTCATGCTCACTGTTCGCTTGTTCCAAATTGCCAGAACGCGCCGCTCCTAGTCCCCGTGCATAGTAAAAGAGAACTTCACCCGCTGGAAAATCATCCCAAGGAAGGGCATCAGGAATTCTGGGTTCTAACTCGGCCGCTTCCTCCCACTTTTCTTGCTCTAAGTAGTAACGGGCTTGGGGAGCCGCAGTATTATAGGCAGCAAAGGCCGCTGGATACACTTCCTCAACATTTTGGATCTGCTCAAGGGTTTGTCGAGCTTCTTCCTCATTTCCTAACTGCAGGTGACCATACATGATATAGTCCAAGGCATGGAGATAATGCGCACTAGCATGGGGATCATCCGCCATTTCTTGCAACGCCGCTTCAGCTGATCGCTCATTCCATTCGATATTCTCTTCCCAAAGTCCCATCCGAACAAAAATATGGCTGGGCATGTGTAGTGCGTGAACTGTTTCAGGGGCAATCTGATCATACTGACGAGCCACTTCCTCAGCTTTAGGTGCTAATTCTGTACTGTCGTAGGCATGGATTAGATAGTGGAACAAACCAGGATGTTGGGGATGCTCATCCAAATAGTTTTCAAGCAAAGCCCCTGCTTCCCTTTGCCTAGTATAATCGGGTTCCTCTTCTGGTGAAAATTGAGTCGTTGCATAAGAAACCTTAGCCAATGCGTAAAAAGCAGCGGCATCTACATCTTCAGGATAAGATTGATGCACCTCCCGTTGAGCTTCTTTCCATGCTTTGACCCGAGCTTCATGATCTCTAGGGCGACTATCTAAAGCAGGTTCTGGATCAGTAAAGAAGGCTTCGACTGCACTAATATAGCTCTGTTCACGGTTAGTTGGAGAATTAATTTCTTTTGCTGCTTCCACGGCGGCTTTTCCCCGTTCCATATGTTCATCACTGGTAGGATGCCACAGTGGCTGAAAGCTAGTCATGGCAACTCCCCAATGAGCCATGGCACAGTCTGAGTCAGTTTCAGCAGCAATTTGAAAATGGGGTCTTGCCTGTTCATACATCATATGATGTAGGTGAGCTAGTCCAGTATGAATCTGCTCTTGTGCCTGGTCAGTACAGGAAACTGAAAAATCAATAGCTCCTAAGTCATGTTCAGAATGGTTATTATGATTAACATTCTCTTGAGCGCAACTACTCCCTGAAATAAGGATTCCACCGAGTAGAAATTTTAAGAAAAATGAAGGGTAAAGTCTCATTATTCAAGTCATTCTCCCGAATTCGGTATCACCATTGTAGAGCCACTTAATCTACTAAGTCTTGAAGAAAATTGACCACTTTATTAGGGAATATTAACAACTACAACGATTAAAGTTCCAATCAAAAACGTTACTCCCAGTGGTATTCTTAGCCTCTGCCCCCAAGAAAAATTTTTCTCGATTACCATAATACTTGTCAACAGTAGCATCCAACCTAAGTTCCCCATACCCACAACAAACATCAGCAACATTAAAGTCCAACAACAGCCAACACAAAAAATGCCGTGACTTACCCCTAACCACCAAGACTGATATATAAGATCACCTTTGTGCCACGCTTTTACAGCCAGATTGAGGGGAGAGCCACACTTTTGTAAACAATAGTTTTTGATGGGGGTAAACTGAAAAAGACTCACCAAGCCAAGAGTGAATGAGCCTAAAATCCAGTAGTTATTATTAAACCAAGGAGTTACTAAAATAAGTTGGTGTAATATTTTATCGGCGATATAAAGCAAAAAACCAAACACAGTCCATACGCTAAGATAACCCCCTACAACTAACCCTTGTAATAACCTGTGATTAGAGTGATTGGAGATGAGTCTTTGCCAAACAATTAATAGAGGTAAGGTTGTGGGTAACATCATTGCAATACACATTAATAGCCACACAGTGGTGTGAAAAATTACCGCCAACGTTATATTTAAAATGACAGAGTTAGTTATTAACCCAAACTCCCTTGGATTATGGAGATAACCTCCATAGGGTGAAATGGAATACAACCACAGTAAGCCCCAAGCTAAAATGGTGATAATGCTAACTAAGGTGATTAGTATTGTTTGAGTGGGATTGGCTTTGATGGTTAGCCAAGTGCGATCGCACCAATTACCAATTTTATTAGCAATAGAGACATTAGAAAACATTAAACACCCCTTCTAGTATTAGTCATTAATCTAAAAAATTTCCCACAAAATAGGGTTTAGACATCCCTTTGTTTCAGGTTTGAAATTTGAAGTATGCCTGCATCGAATTATGTGCTTGGAGATCAATTTCCATGTCTAAACCAGGACAAGAAACATGGTAAGTTTTTGCTTTACCTGGAAAACTCGGTGCTCCGGGGGAAAAATCAATGGCAGCATCATAAAGTTTAACTGGCTGTTCACTAGCTCCCTTCAAAGATTCCATTTCAGCACGCATAACATCACCAACCTTGAATAAACCTGTGCCTTCGTGAATATCTGACTCAATAGTAGCTCGTTCAACAGAAACCACCTCCCCA
>PXDI01000037.1 GCA_003565095.1 PVC group bacterium
GAGTATGTGTACGAGTACGGTAAGACCATTCGGACCGGAAGTCCCTTACTCTTACACGTACTCTTACACTCGGATCTCTTGACCCATGTGCGGAGAGCACGTTATCGTCGTTGAAAGTGAATCGGGTAAGTGTATCCGTGGGACGGGCTTCCCATCCGTGGGACCATTTTTCTCATGTATGTCGTTGCTGTACCGGAAAATGTACAAAATAATTTTCCGAAGATATCACTTCTAATGCAATACAAAAACAGTATGAAGTCTGCACCAACTCGCAGATGCGCCCTAATAATTCCCCCCCCCCAACTATCCGTTCTGGACAAATGAACGGAAATGTGGGAGTCTTTAAAACTTATGTGTTTTCAGCCATATTGCGCGCTTTCAGCGAGAGTGGCTGCGATATTTTGCGGGAAATAATTACAGAAGGAGTATAGACATGCCGAAACTGACACATGCTGACTTGCGGCTGGCCGCCACCACTATTCGCGGACTGGCAATGGACGGGGTTCAAAAAGCCAAATCGGGGCATCCCGGCATGCCGATGGGCATGGCGGATGTTGCGGCGGTGCTGTGGCTGAAATATCTTGAGCATAATCCACAGAATCCGCAATGGTTCAACCGCGACCGTTTTGTGCTTTCCGGCGGACACGGCTCAATGCTGTTGTACAGTCTGCTGCATCTGGCTGGCTATGATCTGCCGTTGGAAGAGTTGAAGCAGTTCCGCCAGCTTCACAGCAAAACCCCGGGACATCCGGAATTCGGCGAGACCGCCGGCGTTGAAACCTCCACCGGGCCGCTGGGACAAGGCTGCGGCAATGCTGTCGGCATGTCATTGGCCGCCCATATGCTGGCCGAACGTTTTAATTCTGAAGATTTTGAACTTGTCAACCATTACACCTACGTTTTTTGCGGTGACGGCGATATGATGGAAGGCCTCAGTCACGAGGCCTTTTCGCTGGCAGGACACCTGAAACTTGACCGGCTGGTACTGTTCTACGACTGCAACCGCATTACCATTGAAGGGTCCACCGATCTGGCTTACAGCGATGACGTTAAAAAGCGTTTTCAAGGCTATAACTGGAATGTGGTGGAAACCGACGGACATGATTACGATCAGATTGACCGCGCCATCCGCCGCGCCCGGCGCCAGGCGAACGGACCGACTATCGTCATTTGCCATACCCATATCGGCATGGGCAGCCCCAATAAGGTCGATACCGCTTCCGTACATGGCGAACCGCTGGGAGAAGAGGAGATTATCAATACCCGCCGGAATATCGGACTGCCGGAAGACCAGGCGTTCTATGTGCCGGAAAACGTGAAGGAAATTTTTGCGGCACGCACACGGATCGTTAAGCGGCATGCCAGTGCATGGGAGCGCAAACTGAAAGCCTGGGGCAAGGCAAATCCTGAAAAGGCGGCCGAATGGCGCAATTTCATGGAACAGAAACTGCCCGAGGATCTTGAATCGGTTTTACCGGTGTTTGATCCGGAAAAAGCGGTTGCCACGCGGGCGGCTTCCGGCAAAGTAATGCAGCCGTTGGCCAAGGCGCTGCCTTATCTGGTTGGCGGCTCGGCCGATCTGGCCCCCAGCACCAAGACGCTGCTGGATGATTATGCCTCGGTTAATGCCGGAACATTCGGTGGACGCAATCTGCACTTTGGTGTACGCGAGCATGCGATGGGAGCGGTGATGAACGGTATGGCGCTGCACGGCGGCCTGCGTGTTTACGGCGCGACCTTTTTTGTGTTCTCCGACTACTGCCGGCCGGCAATCCGGCTGGCGGCGATTATGAAACTGCCGGTGATTTATGTATTCACCCATGACAGTTTTTATGTCGGGGAAGACGGACCGACTCACGAACCGGTTGAACATCTGGCCAGCCTGCGCTGCATGCCGGGACTGACGATCATCCGCCCGGCTGATCCCACCGAAACCGGCGCGGCATGGATTGCCGCACTCAAAAACACTTCCGGACCGACACTGCTGCTGTTGACGCGCCAGAATCTGGATGTTCTTAACCGGAATGTCTATCCGGCCGCCAGTAATCTTGAAAAAGGGGCATATACCCTTTGGCAGAGCGGCGAAGGTGATCCGGAGCTGATTATTATCGGTTCGGGCTCAGAGGTTGAGATTTCGCTGGCAGCGGCACGCGAACTGGCGCCGACCCGTAATGTGCGGGTAGTCAGTCTGCCGTCGTGGGAGCTGTTTGATAAGCAGAGTCTTGAATACCGTGAAAGCGTCCTGCCGCCTTCCTGCCGGAAGCGTCTGGCCGTCGAAGCCGGTGTTTCCCTGGGCTGGGAGAAATATGTTGGTGAAGAGGGCGCGGTAATCGGGCTGGACCGCTTCGGGCTGTCCGGACCTTACAAGGCGCTGGCACAGGAGTTCGGCTTCACTGTTGCCAATGTTATTCAGCAGGCTGAGGGCCTTTTCCTGTAAGCCATGGCGCAATTTATCATACAGGGGGGTAAACGGTTGAGCGGGCGGCACCGCCCGCCCGGCAATAAAAATGCCGCCCTGCCGATGCTTGCCGCCTGTCTGCTGACAGATCAGCCGGTCACTTTGCGCAACCTGCCACTGATACAGGATGTGCTCAGCATGCTGGATATCCTGGAGCATCTGGGTGTTGATATCCAGCGCCACGGGCACAGCGTTACACTCTGTGCAAAAGGAGTGCGGCGCACACGCCTGCCCGAAGCCCTGTGCAACCGGGTGCGCTCATCGATCCTGTTTGCCGGCCCGCTGGCCGCCCGCTTGGGACGCGCAACGCTCTTCCCGCCAGGTGGCGATGTTATCGGCCGGCGCAGACTGGATACCCATTTTCACGGTCTGCAGGCGATCGGAATAAAAGTCAGCGGGCAACGGCCATATATTTTCCGCCGCGCTGCCAAGCTGCGCTCCGCGCGCATTCTGCTGGACGAAGCCAGTGTTACTGCAACGGAGAATCTGGTAATGGCCGCGGTATTGGCCCCCGGTGAAACTACCGTATTCAATGCCGCCTGTGAGACGCATGTACAGGATCTTTGTCATATGCTCA
>PXDI01000390.1 GCA_003565095.1 PVC group bacterium
CCGGCCGTAAATTCGAGTTCGGCAACTGCGTGCTTGATACCGATGCAAGGGTGCTGTCAAAAACAGTTAAGGGCCGCAAGGGGGCGGAAACGCGTGAGCAGGTGGCGTTAACTAAAACCGAGTTTGATTTGCTCGAGTATTTTGTAATGAATGCCGGTAAGGCGCTTTCGCGTGAGCAGGTGATGAATGACGTGTGGGATACCCGTTATCTGGGAACGCAACGCTCACTTGACAGTTTTGTCGCGACCCTGCGCCATAAAATTGAAGAGGATCCGCGGCAGCCCCTGCATATCCTGACCGTCCACGGTGTGGGCTACAAGTTCAGTCCGGAAGGTAGTCCGGCATGAGTTACTTTCGTTCGCTCGGCTTGCAAAAAGAACCTTTCTCAACCAGCCCCGATCCGGCCTTCTTCTTTCTGTCAAAGGAACATAAGGCGGCTTTTTGCCGGCTGCAAATTACCATCAGTCTGCGGCGCGGGCTGAGTGTCATTCTGGGGGATGTCGGTACAGGAAAAACAACCTTGAGCCGGCGGCTGTCGCAAATTCTGCACAAAGATCCGGATGTTTCCTTCCATATGATCCTGAATCCGTATTTCAAGACCGAAAAGCAGTTTCTGACAAAGCTGGCGGGGCTGTTTCATCTGGAGGTCTCGCCGCGGATGTCGGGACTGCAGATTATGGAGGCGATTGAAAGGCATTTGTTTCAATTGGGAGTTGAACAGAATAAAACGGTTGTACTGCTGATTGATGAAGCGCAGATTCTGCCGGATTTTGTGCTTGAGATTCTGCGGATTCTGCTCAATTACGAGACCAACGAGTTTAAGATTCTGCAATTGGTATTGGTGGGGCAGTTGGAATTGCTGCCGCGCATCCGTTCCATGCATAATTTCTGGGACCGGATCGCTTTGCGCTACGTGCTCAATCCGCTGGGTGAGGAGGAGTTGCGTGAAATGGTGGATTTCCGGCTGCGTCAAGCCGGGTTTCAGGGCGATCATCAGTTGTTTACGGATGAGGCGGTGCGCAAGATCTGGGAGGCAACGCAGGGGTATCCGCGCAAACTCGCACTGCTTTGCCATAACTGTCTTGAAGCACTGGTAATGTATGACCGCAAGCTGGTCGACAGTGATACGGTGGCAAGAGTGCTGGAAACAACGGCGGCGGCGGATATGATGTTTGATCTTGAACCTCAAAAGTAATATTGTGCTGAATTAATTATGAAAAAGGAAAACGGTTGACGAGAACGGCGACGACTACGGTGGACGAATGAAAAATCTGCCCCCGTATGACGTAGTCGTCGCCGTAGTCGTCGACCGAAATTGGTGGGATGGATAGATGACAGGAGTGGCTAGGCGTTAGGGGCCACTGCTAATGACTAACAACTACCGACTAACGACTGGTTTTGCCGGAAGGAGGATTATAATGCAGCTTTTATCAGATATTAAGACCGTCGTTCGACGTGGCTGGCGGTATGTTAGTGACGAAGTCTGGGATGTTGAGTTAACTGCGGTTTCCGGCTTGCAGGCTTTTGGTGTGAAAACGCTGCGGGTGGTAAATCTGGTGATACGCGGCTACCGTGAGGACAATTGTCCGCTGCATGCTTCAGCTCTGACATTTAACACACTTATGGCGATCGTTCCGGTGTTGGCACTGGCGCTGGCGTTGGCGCGGGTTTTCGGTGCCGGTGATATTGCACATGAGAAGGCCCGTGGAATGGTTGGGGAATGGACGCAGCGTTTCGAATCCGCCGCGGCCGAACTTGCTCCGGCTGAGCCCGGCACCGTGGAAAGCGATGTCCCCGTGCAACCGTTGCTCCCCGATGCCGACAAAGAGCCCGCGCCGCTGATGCTGAGAGAGCAGATCAATGATCTAGTCGACCTGACATTTGAGAAGGTCGAGAATATCAGTTTTGCCGCACTTGGCGGGGTGGGGCTTGTGATGCTGCTATGGATGGTGATCTCCGTCCTGGGACGGGTGGAGGCTTCATTTAACCGGGTCTGGGGGATAACGACTGAACGCTCCCTGTGGCGGAAAATGACGGATTACCTTTTTGTCGTGCTGGTTCTGCCGTTTCTGGTTACCGCGGCGTCGTCGATCCCGCTAGTGGATATGGTAACAAACCTGCTGAACGCATCAACCGCTGAGGATGTTCGCTCGATCATGGGGTCGGCCTTTCTTAAACGGCTGATGGTGTTGCTGCTGTCTTCTTTGAGTTTCATGTTTATGCTGATTTTCATGCCGAACACGCGGGTTAGATGGCGTCCGGCTTTTATTGGCGGTTTTGTATCGGCAGTGCTGTTCATTATGTGGCTGTGGATTTGTGCCGCTCTGCAAGTCGGTGTGGCGCGCTACGGTGCCATTTATGGCAGCTTTGCGGTTGTGCCGATTCTGCTGGCGTGGGTGCATGTGAGCTGGCAGATTGTGCTGCTTGGTGCCGAGGTGGCGTTTGCGGTACAGAACTGCACAACCTACCGTCTGGAAGCCGGGGGACGCCACGCCAGTCCGCGTGCGCGGCTGGCACTGGCCCTGCTGCTGCTGGGTGATGTTGCCACCGCGATGCGCCGCGGAGCGCACGGTGTTGATCCGAACGAGTTCACCAAGACGCACCGTGTGCCGGTAAGACTTTTCAATGATGTCGTTGATGAGCTTATCTCGTCAGGCATTCTGGGGCGGCTTTCTGACGATACAGGGCATATTGTTCTGCTGCGTGAGCCGGAGCGCCTGCGCATCGGGGAGGTGGGACAGGCTATTCTTACAAACGGGATTTCTGAATCGGCGGTCGGATTGGGGGTGCTGCCGGATAAAATACAGCGCTATATTGACGATCTGGCGGTAAGCGGGGCGCATGCTGACGGAAATCTGGCCGGACTGGTGGCCGAGGGTTAGAGGGGAGTTTGCGCGGTTTGCACAGGATTGACTTTGAAAAAGAACTGAATGAGCAGCAACTTGCCGCTGTGCGTGCAGGAGACGGGCCTTTGCTGGTGCTGGCGGCTGCCGGGACCGGCAAAACCAGAACGCTGGTCTATCGTGTAGCGTGGCTGGTTCTGGAATGCGGGGTGCCGCAGGAGCAGATTCTGCTGGCAACGTTTACCAACAAGGCCGCCCGTGAAATGCTTGAGCGGGCCGCTGCACTGGTTGGCGGTAATGTCGGCGGGGTATGGGCCGGAACTTTTCATCATATTGCCAATCGTTTGTTGCGGCGCAATGCCCGCTTGATCGGTCTGCCCAACGATTTTACCATTCTTGACCGGGATGATTCAGTCCGTCTTGTAAAGCAGGCGCGCAAGGAACGGCGGCTGGATGACGTTACCCCGCAGCCGCATGTTCTGCTGGGCTGGTTCGGTCTGGCGGCCAACCGTTGTCAACCGCTGGAAAATGTTATTCTTTCCGCCGATCCGGATAAGACCGCCGATCCTGAGGGAATCATTGCAATCCATCATGATTACGTGAAGCAGAAGCAGACCTTGAATGCGCTGGATTTTGATGATCTGCTTGCGCAGGGGGTCAGGTTGCTTTCCGAAGCCGAGGATATCCGTTTACGTTATCAGCGTCAGTTCAGGTATGTGCTGGTTGATGAGTATCAGGACACCAACCCGGTGCAATGTCGCCTGATTGATTTATTGAGCGGGCCGGCCGGCAATGTAATGGCGGTGGGAGATGATTTTCAGTGTATCTATTCATGGCGCGGTGCGGATGTGCGCCACATTATGTCCTTCCCTGAACGTTATCCCGGTGCGACGGTATTAAAACTTGAAATCAACTATCGCAGTGTGCCGGAAGTGCTTGATGTTGCGAATGCCTGTATTAAGTGCAACAGCAATCAGTTTTCAAAGCAGTTGCGTTCCACCCGTGAGAATTACCGCAAGCCGCGGGTGTGTGTGTGTGCGGACGGCTGGGAGCAGGCGGAGCTGCTGATTGAACATGTTCATCGTTTGCGGCGTGACGGCTATTGTTTGCGTGATATGGCCGTACTATACCGCGCGCATTTTCATACAATTGAGCTTGAGCGCTCGCTTACTACGGCGCGGCTGCCATATGTGGTGCTTTCGGGGGTGCGTTTCTATGAGCAGGCGCATACCAAGGATTCCGTGGCCCTGTTGCGAATGCTGGTTTCGGCGACTGACCGGTTGGCATTCTGCCGTGTGCTGGAATTGCTGCCAAGGGTGGGGGAGAAGACCGCCCTTAAAATCTGGCAGCGTCTGGGTGACTCTTTTGTTGCTGCTGATCCTGCGCAGCGTGCAAAATTGAAGAGCCTGCTTCCGGTCGGTGCCCGTGCGCACTGGAGCGATATTGATGCTGCGATTGAACGGCACTTGAATGCTGACGGCACTTTAGACGGCGGTGCTTTGCTGCAGGAGGTGGTGCGCGATTTCTATGAAGCGCATCTGGTTCGCACATATGATAATTCACGGGAGCGTCTCAACGATGTCACGGCGATGATTGACGATTTTGCCCGGTTTGAGTCCATCGATTCTTTTTTGAATGATGTGGCACTCATGTCGAATATTGACGGTGAAGACAGCGGCTCCGGCGGAGGGGACAGCATAAAGTTGTGTACAGTGCATCAGGCCAAGGGGCTTGAGTGGCCGGCGGTGATGATGATCTGGCTTTCTGAGGGAATGTTTCCTTCACAACGCTCATTGAATGAAACGAGCGATTTTGAAGACAGCGATGCGGAGGAACGCCGCTTGTTTTATGTTTCTGTAACGCGTGCCAAGGACGATCTTGCGATGTTTGTGCCGTTATCGCGCAAAAAGCATGATGGCGGAGTAATTCCTTACACCCCCAGCCGGTTTGTTAGCGAGATTCCGCGCCGGCTGGTGAATCATACGGCTTCACCCGCCGCGGCCTATGCCGTGCCGGGCGCGCGGATGCGGTGGTAAGTAAGCCTTCCGGCGGGTTAGCCTTTTTCTCCAAGCTTAATTCCCATTTCGGCGATGATGTCACTGTGCTCATTGCGCATTATGCGGCGTAATTCGGTGCGTGCGGTTTCTTCATCAAGCCCGCCGCGCTTGAGGATTTCCACAACATCCTCAAAGCGCTTGCGGCGCTCGCGGCCGGCAGGGGATTCGTCGCGGCGGTCATGGAAATAATGCATCAATGTTGAACGGCAAAGGCAATTGCGGAACAATCCGACAAAAGGTTTTCCGTCACCAATATCCCATTCGCCGAGTCCGCTGGATTCCGCCACCGGTTCGGTTTGGGCGATAAACTGCTGCAGATCCTGAAAAGTCTTGCCGCATTTGGGGCATACGCGCGGAAAACTGCAATCTTCAAGCGCTTTCAGTCCGCGATAGAAAGCTTCCATCCATTGTTCGTCAGGTTTTTCTTTCATTACATTAAGTTTCGATTCTGGTTACGGTATAAGCCGGTTCCTCATAGGGGTGGGCTTTTTTCAATTCATCAATAACTTCCTTGATACATTCATCGGTAACAATCATTTCCACCCGCAATTCCTGGACTTTTTCTATCTCACCCTGACTGCCGATAAACGGGTTGCTGCCGTCGAGCGGACGAAACTGTCCGGTTCCGGCCACCTGCCATGCGCAGCAGTCATAATTGGCATAACGTCCGGCGCCCTTGCTGAACAATGCCGACTTAAGCTCTTCGGCATGTGTTTCCGGCACATATACCACCAATGCAAACATCGTTTTGCTCCCTTTTTGCAGCCGCCCCTCTGCGATGCCCCACGGGACCGGGCATCCCTAAAGACGCTAATCTGCACCTGCCAGCCTGTGAGCTACTCGTAAAGCATTCCGCGCAACTTAACCATGCCGTTGGGCTGTCCGGCCTTCAGGATGGTGCGGGATGTATTGCGCGGTTTTCCATCACGTTGCCGGGATATCTTTCTGATAATATCCTGCGGAGCTTCCAGCTTTATAGAAATCGAATGCTGCTTGCCCGGCTTCCATGAACTGAGGATATCCATATCCAAAATGCCGCCGGCAATCACCGCCGGAGCCTGCCGTGAGATGGTGCCAAGGGTTTTATGGGCAAAACGGAACGGGGTTTGCATCACGCCGGTTAATGCCATGCCTGCGCCGATATCAGCGACATCCCGGATGCCGGCATTCATTATCGCCTGTCCCAGCATCGCCAAAACTTCACCCAGCACACTGTCTGCAACAATTTCAGTAACCGATATGCCGATGCCGAATGGGCCTTCTACCTGCTCCTTGAAAAGAATCCGTTTGCTCCATGGCTGTTTGCGCATGTCGACGCTCATTTCCGTGCCGAAATCAACCGGCAGAACGGCATTGCGTTCGGCAATCGCCGGCCGCGGCCATACCAGTGAGGCGAGCACTAAACGTTGCCGGATACGCTGCCGCCTGGTGAAGGGTTTGTCATGCTTTATGCTGACTTCCTCTAAACTGAGCTCAAAAACGCGTCTGCGGCTCATTGATTATCTCCTCCGCATGCAATCAATGGATTTAAGAATTTCCGGCAACACAGTGCCGGAACTACAGCTTTTGACCCGAAGGCTGCAGTTTCGCCGCTGCGTCGGCGGAGGGGATAATTGTTATGCAAAACTTTATGCATAATTCAGCACCTGTTCAAAAATTTCGTCCACTTTCGGGTCGCTGGTCATCATGTCAGGATGTGACAAATACCATGCTGTTGAACGTGCCACCCCGTCCCGGAAAGGAACACGGCATTGGAAATTGTCAACATGGCTCTTGATACGCGCGTTGTCGAAAACCGCGTGCGATGCCTTGTCGCCTTTTATGCCGGCGGTCAGCGCCGGACAGGCTTGGCAGATGGTCTCCACCGGCACCGGAATGATTTGTGGTGATTCAACATGCAGCGCGCGTGCAGTTTCCTTGTATATCTGGTTCCATGTCAGAACCTCATCGCTGGTTATGTGGTAAATTGTGCCGATTGCCGCCGGCAATCCGGCGAGGCCGGCGAGGCCGGTTGCAAAGTCAGTGTCGGCGGTCAGTGTCCAGAGGCTTTGGCCGTCACCGGGGACAAACACCGGTTTACCGTCCAGCAGGCGGCGTGCAGCGGTGAAGCCCGCGCTGGAGACCGGATTGGGCAGCCAGCGCTCCGAGTAGGTATGTGACGGGCGTACGATCGTCACCGGCAGAATTCCGGCACTGTGCCATTCCTGCAGCAGTTGCTCACAGGCCGCTTTCTTCTGCGCATACTCTGAAAAAGAATTGCCCAGCGGACTGTCTTCCGTCAGCGGCAGTTGTTCATGCGGTTTTTTATAAACCGTACATGAGCTGATGAAGATATATTGGGCGGTTCTGCCGGCAAAGACCGTGCGGTCGGTCTCAAGCTGGGCGGTGTTGAAGCCGAGAAAATTGATGATAACGTCATAATTTTGTCCGGCGGAGGCATTTGCCATAGCCCGGGGGTCATTGCGGTCGCAGACAACGGCTGCGGCACCGGCGGGCAGAATTGAGCGGCCGCGGGTCACAATGCTCAGTTGATGGCCGGCTTGAATAAAACGTTCCGCGCATGCCGCCGATATATTTCCTGTTCCGCCGATTAGTAGAATATGCATATGTATAACCGGTTGTTTTGATTGAATCGCTAACTATTCAAAAATGCACCATCATCTCCCCGGAGTCAAGACTCGTTTGCGTTTTGCTAAAACTTGCTTTTGGCGTTATTCGGGGCTATATTAAACACTTTTATTCAGAGAGTCAGGTTCTAACGAAAGGAACATATATGCAGGGCACCGGCAGCGATAGAAGTATATTCTTTAATGCACATCATTCACCGGTAGGCGCATTTGCGTCATTCACGCTCGGTTTTCCCGGTGCAAAAGGCGGCATGGGGCTTGAACTGGGCGGTCCGGCGAATGAGGATGTCTATATCGGCTGTGAGGATGGTAAGCAGGAAGGTCTGCTGCTGGCGTTCCCGTTTTTCGGCAAGGGCAGTGAAGATGAGGCGGTGCGTTATGATGTTGAAGCGGCTGCACCGCAGGACGGGGCAACGGTGCTTAAGTCGTTTGCGCATGAATCAATTACGCGCGAATTCGCTTGCTGTCGCGATACATGGCAGAGCGGCGACTTGCGTTTAAGTATTATTTCCCCGGTTAAATCCATTCCTGATCCGGAAGGGGCCGGTGAGGAAGCGTTGCGTGCCGCACTGGTTCCGGCAGTGATGGCCGAGCTGACGCTGGATAACACAAGCGGCAAACGGCCGCGCAAGCTCTTTTTCGGTTATCGCGGTAGTGATCGCTATTCCGCGATGCGGCGGATTGACGACACCACCGGCGGCCGTTTGCGCGGTATCGGGCAGGGGCGGCAGACCGCCATGGTGACGGATGACTCGTCGGCATGGAGCGGACTTGCGTTTACTCTTGATAAAGTTGTCTGTCCTGAAATACCGGAAAATCTGGTGTTCGGTCTGGCCGGCGTCGGAGCAGTGGTGGCTGAAGCGGCCCCCGGCGAGAAAAAGACTTTGCGGGTGGCTTTGTGTTTTTATCGTGACGGGATTGCCACTTCCGGCTGGGATACAACTTATTATTATACCCGCCTTTTCAGTAACATTGAGAGCGTGGCGGAATATGCACTGACACATT
Source organism: PVC group bacterium (assembly GCA_003565095.1). Taxonomy (GTDB): domain Bacteria; phylum Verrucomicrobiota; class Kiritimatiellia; order UBA8416; family PXDI01; genus PXDI01. The sequence continues at coordinate 8,533 of PXDI01000390.1, forward strand.
TTGATGATGCCCTAAGTCAGGCCGATGCCTTTGACGCGGAACTGCGTGAGGCACAACTTTCTGATGACCGGCATTTCATGCTGGCGCATGCCATCCGCAGCTATTACGGCAGCACCGAGCTGCTGTGCCGGGATGAACAGCCCCTGTGGGTGGTCAATGAAGGTGAATACCGTATGATGAATACTTTTGATCTTACGGCTGACCACCTGTTTTTTGAAATGAAGATGAATCCATGGGTGGTGCGGAATGTCATGGAGCTGTTTGTTGAGCGCTATAGTTATCAGGATAAAGTGCGCTTTCCCGGCGACGCTACCGAATATCCCGGCGGAATCAGTTTTACGCACGATATGGGGATGGCCAATGTCTTCTCACGTCCGCACTACTCGGCATACGAACTGTTCCGTCTGGACGGATGTTTTTCGCATATGACTCATGAGCAGCTCGTCAACTGGGTGTGCTGTTCCGCAACTTATGCACTGGTCGGCGGAGATCAGGAATGGAGCCGGAAACAGGCGGATGTGTTTGCCGGGTGCCTGGAGAGTCTGTTGAATCGTGATAATCCTGATCCGGCCAAACGTGACGGAATCATGGCGCTTGACAGCAGCCGGACAATGGGCGGGGCGGAGATTACCACGTATGACAGTCTCGATGCCAGCCTCGGTCAGGCGCGCAACAACCTTTATCTGGCCGTCAAAACCTGGGCGGCATATGTCTGTCTTGAAAAGATTTTTGCTGATTTGCAGGATGAGCAGCGGGCGGCGGTTGCCGCGGAGCAGGCGCAGCGGGCGGCTGCCACCATCACCGCGCAGGCGGATACCGATGGGATGCTGCCGGCCATTTTGAACGAAGGCAATCATTCAAGAATCATTCCGGCTATCGAGGGGCTTGTGTTTCCGTATTTATGCGGGTTGCATGACGCTGTGGCTGACAGCGGTCAATATGCGGCGCTGATCAAGACATTGCAGCGGCACCTTGAAACGGTGCTGAAGCCGGGAATCTGTCTGTTCGACAGCGGCGGATGGAAAATATCGTCCACCAGCCGTAACTCCTGGTTGAGCAAGATTTACCTGAGTCAGTTTGTGGCAGAGGCGGTCTTAGGGGGGAAGGATGCCGCGCTTTCCGACAAGGCCGACAGCGATCATGTCGCGTGGCTGCTGGATCCTGAAAACGCTTATTTTGCCTGGAGTGACCAAATGGTGGATGGTAAAGCGCGCGGCAGTAAATATTATCCGCGCGGCGTGACGGCAATTTTATGGACGAGATGAGATTTAGGGGCTAGGTATTATTAGGCGCTAGCTAGATGTTTATGCGTGACTTTTCTAGCCCCTAACGCCTAATTTCTAGCGCCTGAAATGGGATGCGGGATACAGGAGTAATATATGACACGACCGGTAGCAGTAATAATCAGGGACGGGTGGGGGATTAACGAGCGGGACGAGGGTAATGCGGTTAAGGCGGCACAGACGCCTAATATTGACGCATATCTTGCCCGGTATCCATGGACAAAACTCGAGTGTGCGGGTGAGGCGGTCGGTCTGCCGGACGGTTATCAGGGCTCGAGCGAAGTCGGGCACTTGAACATGGGGGCCGGCAGGATCGTTATCCAGGAGTTGAAAAGGATTGATGACGGATTGCGGACGGGGGATATTTTTGAGACCGCCAAATGGCATGAGCTGGTGGCAAGCTGGAAGGCTAATCGCAGCGTGTTGCATCTGCTGGGGCTTTTGCAGGACGAGGGGGTGCATGCGCATCAGGAGCATTTGTTCAAGATCATGCGCCGCGCCCGTGATGAATATCCGGAGGGTGCCATTGTTGTGCATCCGTTTCTGGACGGACGCGACACTGCGCCGCACAGTTGTCTTGAGTATCTGGCCAAACTGCAGAAGGTTATGGATGAAACCGGCGGCTGCCGGATCGGCACTTTGATGGGGCGTTACTACGCCATGGACCGTTCTCAGAACTGGAAGCTGACCAGTCAGGCGTATGAATGCCTGGTGGCTGCGCAGGGACGGCGGGTGGATGATGTTATTGCCGCTGTTGAGCAGTCATATGCAAATGACCGCACGCCGGATGATGTGGATATGTTTGATGAATATATCCCGCCTTGTGTTGTGGGTGATTTTGCCGGGATTGCCGATGGTGATGCCGTCGTGCATACGAATTACCGTCAAGACCGCGCCATTCAACTGACGCATGCTTTTGTTGAAGATAACTACCCCGGCACACGTTCTAAACGTCCGGCGGTTTCATTTATCGGGCTGACACGTTACTATGATGAGTTTGAGAATTACCTGATCGGTCCGATGGACAGCGGCGGCGGGATGGATGAACTGCTTGGTGAAGTCATTTCCAAGGCCGGCTTGCGTCAGTTGCGGATTGCCGAAACACAGAAATTCCGGCATGTCACCAGTTTCTTTAATGGCAAGCGTACTTCGCCGTATCCAGGGGAAAATCAGGTTGAAGTGCCGAGCCGTTTTGATGCGGCGACTTTCGGTCGTCATCCTGAAATGGATGCTGACAACGTTGCCGACAGGCTGTTGCAGGAGCTACAGGAGAATCCGTATGCGTTCATCGCGGTCAATTTCGCCAATGGTGACATGGTCGGTCACACCGGAAATCTGGATGCGGCGCGGCAGGCGATCGAGATTGTTGATACATGTGTCGGCCGGGTGGTGGAGCGCCTGCTGGAGCTGGATGCGCATATCCTGATTACCGCGGATCATGGCAATGCCGAGCAGATGGTCGACTACGAGACCGGCATGACCAAGACCAGTCATACATTAAATCCGGTAGAATGCATATATGTTGCGAAGGATGCTGAAGGACGTCAACTCAAATCATCCGGCAAGCTGTCTGACATTGCCCCGACGGTGCTGGCGCTGCTGGGGATGCCGGTGCCGGCGGCTATGACTGCCGACAATCTGCTGCTGGAGTAGCTTATGATTAGAACCGTTGCACAGATATGGCACCGCCGCTGCGTTTTACCGGCGGCAATGGTAATGTTGCTGCCGTGTGTGGCGGTTGCCAGCCTGAATATTGTCAGTCATTACAGTCCGCGCAACCGTGAACGTCCGGTAAGGCGCGCGACTGACTTTATTATACTGCACACGACCGAAGGTCCTAAGGCCGGTTCGCTGAACAAGCTGCATGCCAATGGTGAAGCCCACTATATGATTGATGAACAGGGTAAGGTTTATCGTATTATTCACCGTAACCGGGTGGCGTTTCACGCCGGACGCAGTATGTGGGAAGGGCGCACTAACCTTGACAACCGTTCAATCGGGATAGAGCTGGTGGGCTATCATCACCGTGACATCACTGCCGCCCAATACACCGCGCTGCGTGAACTGCTGGCGCAGTTGCAGCGGATATACCGCATCCCTGATGAGCGGGTGGTGCCGCATTCAATGGTCGCTTATGGTGCGCCGAACCGCTGGCACCGGCAGTCGCATCGCGGCCGCAAGCGTTGCGGCATGCTTTTTGCCAGGGCGGATGTACGCCGCAGACTGGGGCTGGGGCGCGGGCCGGCTCGCGACCCGGATGTTGCTGCCGGGCGGCTGGTTTCCGCCGACAGTTATCTGCAGCAGGTTTTGTTCGGGGAGGGCGGTGCGCAGAATCTGGCCGCGGCTTTCTTCAGTGGCGATGAGGCGATGGTCGTTTCCGCCGGTCGTTCGGCCTGGGATATCGCCCGTGAGGCTTACAATCAGTCATCAACGACATATGTTTTCCCGGATGGTACCCGCCGGCGCGGTAATGAAATCCGCGATTGGGGGAGAATTCCACCGGGGACAAAGGTGATCCTGCCGGGGCTGGTTGAAGACAACCGTTGGGAAGGTGTCAGGGTGCTGGGCAAGGATGGCAATACTGCGCAGGAACTGGCGGGTGGTGAATATAACAGCGCTACGACGATTTACATTCTGCCCGATGGTACGGTAAAGACCGGCGCGGAGATGCGAGATGCGGACTTCAGGTCAATGCAGCAGGGGACGATGGTTCTGGCGCGTTATGAATATGCCGGTGAAGTGACACGGCGACGCAGTGCCTTTGATATCTGCAAAGCGCGCTGGAACCATGCCGGAACGATCTACCGCTTCAATGATGGCCGGATTGTCAGCGGCAACCGGGTTGATGAGCGCAATATTCCCGCCGGAACCAAGATATTCCTGCCGCAGTAGGCGGGGGAGGAGTTTCCGAATATTAGGAACTAACGAGGCTTAGCCACGTTAGTTCCTAATTCGGCAGAAAATACGATCACAACGCGGTCACAAAGCAAAAATCATACGACCGCAATTTGGACGGCAGTGGTACCGGCCGTCAGCAACATCTATACCCAACATACGCAATAGTCTATCTCGACATTACAACAAATTTAACAAGAAATACATTTCATCGGCAAGCGCAATTTGTCGAAAGCAGATAGTAGCAGACAGGGGCAGCCCTTCATAATAAACATTAGGGCGTTTCTACGGCGCAGCCGCAGCTCTGCACTCAGAGCAGTGGCCGCGTATATTCTGGTCTGATATTCTGGACTGAGCCAACGTGATGCAGCTAAGATGCTGAAAATAGGTAGCCGGGCGGCGGTATGCAACCAGCTCAAGAGCTTGCCGGATAAGCTGAAAGACAGAAGCTTGCGAATGACATTTCAGAAGGCAGATGATGAACTGAAACTGTTGAGAAAAGACCATTGCAAGAAGACATGAAAAGTTTCAGTAAAGTTTATTATGAAGGGCTGGTACCAATCCAAGAGCCTCATGAAGGGGATGTGAGTGAGCCTTTATGGC
>PXDI01000082.1 GCA_003565095.1 PVC group bacterium
GCTAATTACTCTCGCACCGCTTGCAGGCGCATGAATCCACGCGTAGCGACCGGGGCGGTTGCTTTCCAGGTCTCGCGCTCGCTGTCCTCTGCAATCAACTCTTCCGTAATTTCCTCCGTGTTCCACTCGCCGTCCAACAAATCGGTCGAGTGCTCCGGGAACACCTGCACACCCGCAGCGGATTTGGAGCGGTGGAAGATTATCGCGAATGATCCGGATGAGGATTCCTCATCTTGCGGCTCCAGCCCATACGAAGCCATCGTCACTGCCTCCCCGCTCGGCGTGTAAATAGCCATCACATCGGCAGGCGAATACGCAGTCATCGGATCCAGACCTATGGCAAACTTCAGCAGATTCGGGATGCCGTCGCCGGCCGGTGCATCATGGTCACCGCGCTGCTCCGGATCGGGGATGGCGGCGGCCCAGTCTTCATACTCCACCGGCTCCGGGCCGACAACGTCATCCGCAGCCCGGAGATAGGGATAGCCTCCGTTAACGCTGCCGTCAGTGTCCGCTGCCCATACTTCTGCAAAATCCCAATCCACGTAGGTGTTGCTGGCATAAGGATGCGTCATCTCTGCGGTGCTCCGACCCTCGCCGCCGTCACTCTCGGTAATTTCCGATATTTCAGTATTCCAATAACTGTTGATGACAATCGTATGGTTAAGCCCTACCAAACCGCCAAAATCAGCTACCCCTTCAACAACTCCGCTCGCAAACCCATTTTCGATGTATCCACCGCCCTCAATCGGCTCTCCGGTGCCAAATTGAAATCCCTCATAATTCATGCCGACTAGTCCGCCAACGACCAACTGCCCTCGAACGCTGTTGCGCGCGTATGAATCAAAAATAAATCCACCGTTCATGCCGACCAACCCGCCGGTTCCCACGCCGGGTTGATCCGGGTTAGCCTGGCTGTCCACATCTCCGGTCGCATAGGATTCCTCAACCGTCCCCACATTTATGCCGACCAGTCCACCGATTCCATCGCGGAAGGACCAGAAATCCTCGATGATGACACTAACCCGGCCAGTCGCATAGGAATCACGAATTATACCCGAGTTCTGGCCCACCAAACCTCCACCCTGCATACGCACAACCCCGACATCACCAGTCGCATGACAATTTTCTATGAGTCCACCCTCATAGTTCACGGCAACCAAACCACCACTCATATCCATGGCTCTCACGTTACCTGATGTCGAACTGCCTATGATCGCGCCTTCATTCTGACTGACCAATCCTCCGGCCAAGTGAAAATCACTCACATCCGCAGACGAATGACAGTTCTCAATCCGTCCCATATTTTGGTGGGCCAACGAAGCACCAAACATTTCTTCTTCGCTTACCAGATCGATGTTCTTGAGCACCCCATCCTCTCCGACTTGTCCGAAAAGTGAAAAGTCGTTATCCATCAGCGTAATGCGATAACCACCTCCATCATACACGCCATTGAAGAAATCCTCACTGTAGGACATCGCAATCACGATTTCTTCGGCAGCGACGATATTGTTGATCTGAAGATAATGTGCAGACAAGTGTAATGCCACATTGGCAAGATGCTCCGCAGTGGCCACCAGGAAGGGATCTGCCTCTGTTCCAGCCCCACCAGCAAAGTCGGCATCCTCGCCGGTCGCAAGATAGGGGTAGCCGTCATTGACCGTCCCGTCGGTATCCGCCAGCCAAACCGCAGCAAAGTCCCAACTGGAATATGTGTCAGGATCGTGCGGGTGCGTCATCTCTGCCGTGGTGCGCCCCTCGCCGCCGAAGCTGACTTCCTGCCCCGAGGTTTCAGTATTCCAGTAGCTGTTGATTATGTGCTCCTCGATAAACTCATACTGCCAAATACCGACCAATCCGCCGACCCCATCCTGTCCCGTTACACTGCCGACACTGTAGCTATTGATAATTTGCGAGTAGTCATTTGCCCCGGCCAATCCGCCAACACCGACCTCACCCACAACATCAGCCATGCTGTAGGAGTTTTCAACTGTGCACTCCAGATGATTTGCACCCACCAGGCCTCCAACACTGGCAGCGCCGCCGACATTACCTTTGCTGTAGCTGTTTCTCACCACCGAGCCCCAGGCATTATAACCGACAAGACCTCCTATCGCGTAATAATCACCGAAGACTTGGGCATCAGCATGAGAAAACTCCACGGTGGCGGGTTCCTCAAATACGGTATAATTCGAACCGACCAGTCCTCCAATGTTCCTTACCCCAGATACAGTTCCGGAAAAGCTTGAATGACCGACATAACCCTTGGAATCTCCAACCAGCCCGCCGGCATTACACCGATCCCATTTAAAGATCGCCCGCACACTTCCGCTGGCATGAACATTCCGGATTTCACCCGCAGATTCCCCAGCCAATGCACCCAACCCGTTGTTGCCGACAATAGAAACCTCCTCTAATACAATATTTTCGACCACTCCGGTCTCACCAATAATTCCAAAGAGTCCAACGGCCGCAGAAAACGGCCTGTTCAAACGCATGCCGCTAATAATGTGCCCATTTCCATCGAAACGACCCGTAAACATACTCTCCCAAGAGTGAGCTATTGGCTCCCAACCATAGCTTTCATAGCGATTCCAATAATCTGTGTTATGGATTGAATTCCCCTGATTTGAATTCTGTAAGGAGATATATTTGCTGCCACCAGAGAGAACAACCTGACCCCGTCCGTAGGAGATGGTTGGATCGTAATCTTCCTCATCGCCCGTAGTCTCCGTCGGATTCTCGTAGACGCCGCCCTCTCGCGTCGCCTCATAGAGATCGATATCGGCAACCAGCAAGAAGTGTTTGTCCGCATTCTGCTCACCCAGATAATTTCTGACCTGGTCGAGCTGTGCCGCCGTCTCCACCTGATACGGATCCTCAGCTGTCCCGCTACCGCCGGCGAAACCGTGGAGCTGTGCCGCAAGCGGCAGCATCATTAACATGCTGAGCAAAATGATTAAACTGAATGAGGAGCGGCTGGAGTACGGGGCATCCATCTTATTTTAGGGTTATGGATTAGGGA
>PXDI01000102.1 GCA_003565095.1 PVC group bacterium
CTTCTCAAGCCGCCCCCGAAAAGCATCCAGCCGCAACAACGCCGCGCGCGCGCCATCAAGGGAGGCAAAGGTAAAATTCAAAGACTGGCGGTAATGACAGGCTGCCAGCACATAACGGATTTCACGGCCCGAATAACCGCGCTCAAGCACATCGCGCAAAGTATAAAAATTACCAAGCGATTTTGACATTTTGCGGCCATCCACCACCAGATGCGCGCAATGCATCCAATAGCGCACAAACGGCTTGCCGGTAGCCCCCTCTGCCTGCGCAATCTCATCCTCATGGTGCGGAAAGATATTATCAATCCCGCCGGTATGAATTTCAAATGACTCACCCAGATACTTAATGCTCATCGCAGAACACTCGATGTGCCACCCCGGACGTCCCCTGCCCCATGGGGAATCCCATGCAACATCCCCGTCAGCCTCATTCCAGGCCTTCCATAACGCAAAATCACCAACATTCTCTTTCTCATATTCGTCATGAGCAACCCGCGCGCCAGCCTGCAGGCCTGCCATATCCAGATGAGCCAGCTTTCCGTAATCAGGAAAAGCCGCTATACGAAAATAGACCGATCCGTCATCAGAACGGTATGCCAGCCCGCGCTCAAACAGCCGCGATATCAATTCAATCATTTCCGGAATATGCCCGGTGGCCGCCGGGTAGTGTTCAGCCTGCTCAATGTTCAGTGTTTTTAAATCATCAAAAAAAGCATCTTTATACTGCCGGGTATAATCATCCAGCCCAACCCCCGCTTCCAGCGCCCCGCGAATGGTCTTGTCGTCAACATCGGTCAGATTCTGCACCTGCTCGACTTCAAACCCGCTGAATTTCAAATAACGCCGCAGTAAGTCCTCAAAAATATACGCGCGAAAATTGCCGATATGTGCAATATTATAAACCGTCGGACCGCAGGTATACATCCGGATCTTATTATCCCCGCCCAGCGGCTTTAGCTCTTCAAGTGATCTTGTTAATGTATTATATATGTGCATAATTACTCTACCCGGGGTTACTTCAGCACTCCGGACATTCGACAGTTGCCACAGCCAGCGCGGCAATCCCCTCGCCCCGTCCAAGCGCCCCCATTTGTTCAACAGTAGTTGCCTTAACCGCAACACGCCCCGTGTTTACGCCTAGACATTCTGCCAGCTTCGCTCGCATCGCGGCAATATGTGCCGCCAGTTTAGGCTCTTCGGCAATTACCGTCACATCCGTATTCACAACCGCAGCCTGATGCTTTGTCTGCAGCCTGAGCACCACCGCCTTCAACAGTTCCAGACTGTCAGCATCCTTCCATTGGCGATCACTGTCGGGAAACAGGCTGCCGATATCACCGTCAGCCACCGCCCCGAGCAATGCGTCAATCAGCGCATGCGTCAACACATCCGCGTCCGAATGCCCCAGCAGCCCGGACTTGTGGTCTATTTCAACCCCGCCCAGCACCAGCCGCCGCCCCGCCGCAAAGCGGTGCGCGTCAAAACCTATTCCTGTTCTTATCATCTATTCTGCCTGCATAAATAAAACATGAATAATACACCCCCCGCCCCCCAACCTCAACTCATAAAGCTATTAATTGAACTTTCTGAGGGATGCGGATTGACGGTAACGGTGACGACAACCAACGCCAGACAGTCATATGAACTCCCTGGCGCCTCGTCGCCGTTCCCGTTTACCGAATAGTGTGCTAAAATACGCCGGGTGTCCCAATGTTGAACTCAGGCGTAGCGTCAGCGAGACGCCGGTAATGCTGATGTATCAAATCAGCGCGGCGGGCGGGTCGCAATGTTGACACTTTTGACTCCGGATTCACGCGCAAGCTCAACAAGCCTGACGATTATCCCGTGATCAACATTATGGTCGGCCTGAATAGTAACACCCGCGCCCGGCAGGCGCTGTACACGCAAGCTCAGTTGCCGCTGCAGCCGCTCAACGTGGTCGGGCCTGTCGATCAAAAACCGCTGGTCATTAAAAAACACCACGTGCCCACCGGCGGCCGAATGCGCAACCGGAGCAAGCACAACCATCGTCATACCCAGCCGCGCACCATCCTGCACTTTGCTTTCCGGCAAATCAATAACCACCCCGGGCTGAATAATGAACTGCGCCGAAAGAATCACATAAAAAAGCAGCAGCAATATCAGATCAACCCATGGTCCCATGACAACCAGCCCCTGCCCCAGCCTGGCACGCGGGATAAAACGCATGCGCAAACCGCTCACCATTGGATGCAAGTTGCGGCTCGTCATCATTTTCCGTTCTCCGGTATGCCTTTGGCCGGTGGCTTGTTGCGCCACAAAAACGCCAGCAATTCACCGGTAACCCGATCCATATCAAGTACTATGCGGTCGATTTTTATAACCAGCAGATTGAAGGCCGCATAGCAGGGAATCGCCACCATCAGTCCGGCTCCGGTGGTTACCAAAGCACGCAGCAAACCGTCGGAAACATGTGGAAACTGTATCAGCGGAGACTGATAACGCATCAAAAATAATGACTCAACCATCCCCAGCACAGTGCCCAGCAACCCGAGCAGTGGCGTAATCTGCGCCACCGTAGCAACAATCACAAGTCGCCGTTCCATCCGCGAAAATTCCGCGCGGCTTACCTCATCTAATGCGGCCCGGATAACTTCCCGGCTCTCACCCCAGTAAAGGATACCGGTCCGTACCAGACGGGCCGTCGGCCCCGGTGTTTCGCCGCAAACCGCCAGCGCCTCGGAAACATTCCCGCGGTTTAAAATGTTCAATATACCCCGCAGAAAATCGTCAGCCTTAATCCGGGCCCTATGCAAGTGCAAAGCACGCTCAATAAAGACCACGCCGGCCAGTATTCCGCAGGCCAGAATCAGCCAGAGAACCGGTCCGCCATCAATAAGCAAATCAAAAGACATTCAATATCTCCTGTAGTTAATAATCAATACAACCACCAGTGCCGGGATCGGATTGTCGCCAGACGCTCAGCAGCTTCGGCCGACGCCGGAACATTGGCCTCAACAACCCGCTCTAGAATACGA
>PXDI01000144.1 GCA_003565095.1 PVC group bacterium
TCGGCCGGAACAGACGGCCCGCAGGTCGGCGGCTGGCAGGATGCCCGCCTTGCCTGGGTGAGTGATCATCCGGTGCCGACCGGTCGCGGTCCTGACACTCGAGGGGCGGCACGCAGGATAGACAACCGGATATTGTCTGGCGGCTGGGCCAGTCCGATGATTTCACAAAATACGGCGATAATGTACTATTACCGGCCCGGCGGCGATATCTATGCATTTGATGCCGCACGCCTGATTAGAGAAGAGGGTGAGCGTCCTGATAATCTGCGCCTTAATCTTATCAGAGCCGATGATATCGTGCATGCTTTTGACGCAACCAGCGGAAAGACATTATGGCGCAGGGTATATGCCGAAGCCGGGGTGAACTGGTCCGGGTTTAATAAAAGCGGACCGATGATCAGTCCGGCGATCAAAGACGGCGTGGTTTATGCAATGGGAACTCTCGGCAACATTTACGCCGTCGATCTGGCCGATGGTCGCACGCGCTGGATTTCTGATATCGGCCCGCGTGCCGAGATCATGCGCAATATCCGTACCGGTCTTGAAAGCAGCGGTCAGTTATTTACATCCCGCAGTGATTTTGCCTGTAATGTTGTGGTCGCCGGCAATGTTGTGGTGATAAACGATAAAATCAACAGCCGGTCCGGCGGCAAATACCGTTATGAAGAAGGGAATGGCCTGACCGGCTTGTGTGCTGTTACCGGACGGCGGCTGTGGCGACTGCCGCAAGTTATGAATGCAACTGGTTCGCATGGCACCGCCGTAGTCTGGCGCGACGGGGCAAACGAACGGATACTGGCCTTTGGCAATGACAAGATGTATTGCATAGAACCGGTTAGTGGCGAAATTCTGTGGGAGACTGACGGCGTGCAGGGCGGAAACGATGCTCTGGCGGTTTCCGGCAATATAGTGGTTGCGCATACTGCCTGCGATCAACGCAAGCTCGCGGCCTGGCGCCTCGGCAACAGCGGTGCCGAAAAACTGTGGGAGCTGGACGGCTACGGCAGTTTTATTAACGGCATGACCATTCATGACGGGCGTGTATATGCGAATGCCCGCGAGCCTGACCGTGTGCTGGTGTGTGTTGATCTTTTGAGCGGAACACGGCTGCCGGTTGACGGCAACGGTGATGATGCCCGATCTGAAGTATTAAATCAGGGCTGCATAGCCGCCTTCGGCCCGTGGATAATTACTGCGACCTCGCGCGGTCTCCGTTTTTATCCGGCAGAACCGGAACGGATGCACGAGTTTGAAGAAGTATCTTATCCGCTGTCGGCCGGCTATATCGGGTCGCTTTATCCGGCAATTGCCGACGGGCGCGTTTTCATCCGCACCCCCGACCGCCTGGTCTGTTTTGATTTCCGTAATGAGAATTAATCATCTTGATATTCCAGAATCTGGCCGTCGGTCAGAAGTCGCTCGCACAGTTTGCCCTATTCCAGCCGTCACTATTCCCGCAAAACTGCGCATGAATCCATCAATAAAGCTTACTCGATAACTTCGTTTTGATCCTGTGGAGAAAATACATCATCCAGACGCAAGCCCCGCATTTCGCGGGCGACAATGGTGTCAGCGCTCTGCCACTGCGGCGGATCATATAACAGCAGATTCGGCAGCAGCATGCCGTCCAGCACATCAATGGCCACTTTCAGGAAATGATGATCGCCGGGTTCACCGCGCAAGCGCAAGGCATCCCATGGCGGATAGCCCTCGCCGGAAATGTCCCAGCGCATCAGGTCACGCGTGTGCAGTCCCGGATGCAAAAGGCGGTCGTAGTATTGTTCGGCTTCGTACACATGTAACGCCCGGAAGAACAAGCGGCAATTATGAATAGCCAGCGGATGCAGGGCCACAGCGTTGAATTGCAGCGCAACGAGCAGAACCGCGGCAACCGTCATGCCAAACCGTGCCAGCGGCAGTACCGCCGGCCTGCCAAGCGCGGCAATCCTGTTCAGCAGTGAAACCAGCGGCAGCGACAGAAGCGGCAGCACCGGCAGCAGATAGCGCGGACCGTCACCGAAAATACCATGCCAGTTTGAAAAGCCGGCAATAACCAGCAGCAGTGTGACTGACAGTACCAGAATAATAACCGCATCCATGCGGTTTCTTTTCCAGAAAAACGGCCAGCCGGCCAGTGCCGGCAGCAGCAAAGGATAATGGCTCCAGACACTGTTACGTCCGAAGGCCAGCCAGAAACCTGTCAGCGCCCGCAGCACATAGCGCAATGAAAAAAAAAGGTCTTTGTACCTGCCGATGTCAGCTTGAGGAGGAACCGCGAATGAATAAGAATAAAAACGAATCGGGAAAGCAGACGAAGCTGATACGGAACAGCACGGCGGAGTTCCTTATCTTTACGGGACAGGCTGGGGAACAGAGTATCGAGGCTCGGTACGAGAATGAAACCGTATGGCTCTCCCAGAAGCTCATGGCCACGCTTTTTGAGGTGGATGTGCGTACCGTCAACGAGCATCTAAAGAACATCTACACTCAGAAAGAGTTGACTGCGGAAGCAACTATCCGGAAATTCCGGATAGTTCAAAAAGAAGGCTCACGGCAGGTAAGCCGTGATATTGATTTTTATAATCTGGATGCCATTATTTCTGTCGGTTACAGGGTCAACTCTGTCCGAGCCACTCAGTTTCGTCAGTGGGCAACGCAGGTTTTGCGGGAATTTGCCATCAAGGGTTACGTGCTGGACCGGAAACGCATGGAAAACGGTACTTTCCTTGGCGAGGACTACTTTGAACGTTTGCTTGAGGAAATCCGCGAGATTCGGCTCAGCGAACGCAAGTTTTACCAGAAGATCACGGATATATATGCCACCAGCGTGGATTACAATCGCGACGCGCCTACGACCAAAGCGTTCTTCGCCAAGGTGCAGAACAAGCTACACTTTGCGGTTCACGGACATACGGCTGCCGAAATGATCATTCAGCGCGCTGACAGCCGCAAACCCAACATGGGCCTGACAACGTGGGGAATGTCCCCTGATGGCAAAATACTGAAGACCGA
>PXDI01000074.1 GCA_003565095.1 PVC group bacterium
AGAAGTTCCTAACGACTAGCGCCTAGTGCCTAACTCCTGGGGGAGAAAAACCAATGAGCTCCAAGTACTTGATGAAACGACTATTAGCCCCAAGACTGGGGCGCAATTATTGACAGAACGTGATTTTTTATAAGGAGAATTGTATGATCAGGAATTATATCACGGGATCAGCGGTGTGTTTTTATTTGCTGGTTAATCTGACAGGCGGGATTTGTCATGCAGTTGACATTGAGGTGGTAAAACCCGGGGCCGGCAAAATTACGGTTTCATTGAGCGGCTGGGATGTTACCGGTGAAGACGGACGGATCTTCGTGTCAACGCTTCGGGAGGATCTGCAGCGCTCCGGCTGGTTCAATCCGGTTCCATCCGGCGGCGCAATTCAGGTTGACGGCAGCCTTGAGGCGGCTGGCGGCGGCTTGCGGGCGAGATTGAATGTCGTTCACAGTGCATCAGGCAGGAGCTACTTGTCAAAGCGGTTGCGCGGTGACTCAACTGACCCGCGCCGGCTTGCCCATCAAGCGGCTGATGAGATCGTAATGGCAGTTAAAGGTTTACCGGGGATCGCAGCTACCAGAATTGCGATGGTTGGAAATATTGATGGCCGTAAGGATATTTATGTTTGTGACTATGATGGCCGCAATCTGGTGCGATTGACAGATCGCGGTGCGGTTTGCCTTTCGCCGACATGGACTCCCGATGCTTCAGCATTACTGTTTACATCATTTCACGGCGGTTTTCCTGATGTCTATATGCTTGAGTTTGATCGTCAGATACAGAGGCGTGTGGCAGCATTCCCCGGCATTAATGCCGGTGCCAGTGTTTCACCTGATGGGCGCAATTTAGCTTTAGCGCTATCAAAGGATGGAAGCCCTGATATCTACACTATTGATATGCGGAATAATGCAACGCGCCGCATAACCGCTACCCGGTTTGCGGAAGCCAGTCCAAGCTGGTCGCCGGACGGCCGTCAGCTTGCGTTTGTGTCAGACCGTACAGGTCGTCCGCAGGTATATGTGATAAACCTGCACGACGGCAGTGAAAGACGCATTTCATTTCAAGGTCGTGAAAATGTGGCGCCGGACTGGGGGCCCAACGGGCGGATTGTCTACAGCAGCCGGCGCGACGGTCGCTATCAGATCTGTATATGGTCACCTGATGGGACAACTGAGCAGTTGACCAGTGGCAATGCCGATTATGAAGACCCGTCATGGGCTCCCAACGGCCGGCATATTGTTTGCTCAAGAACGGTGAATTTCCGATCGGAAATTTATATTCTTGATTCGCTGGGCGATGATCCTGTAAGGTTAAGTGCATGGCGGGGTGAATGGTATTCACCGGCATGGTCTCCGCGTTAGGCCTTTGTGGTTGATTGTTGCGGTTAATTTGTGGAATGGTTTGTTTAGAAAAGGAGAATGAAGATGCAGCGGGTTTTAATGATTGTCAGAATCGGGGTACTTTGTTTAATGGTTGCAGGTCTTGGCTCTGGTTGTCGCAGTATGCGGCTTGGCAGGCGCGGACAGGCCGGTCGCGGCAGTGATTCAGAGCAGTTTACGCCGATGGTGCTTGACGGTGACTTTATGCTGGGTGAACGCTTTGAAGAAGGGGAGCGGGTTACCGACGTACATTTCGAGCCGGTTTATTTTGCTTATGACAGTTTTGGGTTGAATCCGGCCGAGACCGCCAAGATTCAGCGTGTTGCCGATTATATGCGGCGCAATCCACGCACAAGGCTGGTGGTTGAAGGGCATTGCGATGAACGCGGCAGCCGTGAGTACAATCTTTCACTTGGCGAGCGCCGTGCATTATCAATTCGCAGTACGTTGATCAGTTCAGGGATTGATCCGGCGCGCATCCAGACACGCAGTTTCGGCAAGGAGCAGCCGGTGGCATTTGGTAACAACGAGGAAGCGTGGCGTTTGAACCGTCGCGGTGAATTTGTGCTATATCGCTAATTGACTTATGCCCATTTACGGCATAACTGATTCTGCCGCCTTTTTGTCAGCTTTACCCGGCGGAGGGGAGTTGCTCCTTCTGCTGTTGCTGATACTAATTCTGTTTGGTCCACGTCGTTTACCGGACTTTGCCCGTTCGCTGGGGCGCATATTGGCAGAGTTGCGGCGTGCCGCAGATGATTTTAAAGAGCAGTTGATGTCGGCAGAACGTCAGATAGATGATGATATTAAATCTGTCAAGGAAGCCGCGGATTCCGCCGAAGACGGGAACAATGACCTTACCGCATGAAACCATTAGTGATGGTAATCAGGCCAAGTCCTTTATGGAGCATCTCGAGGATCTGCGCGGGACGATTATTTTCAGTGTGCTGTGGCTTGCTGTCGGAATGCTGGTATGCATTCCGTTTGCGCCGCGGATTTTTTCTCAACTGAAACAGCCGTTAAGCCGTGCCGGCCAGAATCCCGAGACTTTTCTGACGATATTTTCGGTATCCGGCGGCTTCGGAGTAGCTGCGCGTATTATTTTCTGGTCCGGATTAATCGTAAGTTTCCCTTTTATCTTATTATTGATAGGGCGGTTTGTAATGCCGGCTATGACCGCATTGGAAAAGAGGATGGCCCGGCGTGCCGCGGCGGCAGGGTTTCTGCTGTTTTTTTGCGGGACGGCACTGGCCTATTTGATGATGCCGCTGGTACTTGGCATGATGTTGCGGGTTAATGTATGGCTGGGTGCACCTTCGGTGATGTGGGATGCGGGATTATATGTGGCCTTTGTGCTAAAGATGATGCTTGTGTTCGGGCTGGCTTTTGAATTTCCGGTAATCGTTTTTCTGTTGGTTGCAGCAGAACTGCTGACGGTTGACCAGTTGCGCTTATGGCGTCGCCATGCAATCGTCGCCATCAGCTTGGTCGCCATGCTGGTTACGCCGCAGGATCCCTATACAATGGTACTCTTGGCAGTCCCGCTGGTACTGCTATATGAAGGCTGCATAATCTGCTGCGAACGTCTACAAGCCGGTGATTAAGCATACAGCGGACCGAGTGTCCG
>PXDI01000225.1 GCA_003565095.1 PVC group bacterium
AACTACTGGGCGAACGATGGGGCGAAAACAGTCTGCCCCCGCACAGACGAGCTCACCGGGCGAAAACAGACCCGGAAGAACATCCGAGCCTGCGAGACCTGTTGAATCTGCAGGATTAAAAAGCGACTGGAACGAATTTGTAACATATTCGATTGCAGCGCTGCATGGCCCGGGCCATTTTTTGGGGCGGTTATTATTTTTTGAATTGCTATTGTACGCAAACTCAACCGCGGCTTCTATTTCGCGGTCCGGAACAGAGCGGTGCGTAACAAATAAATCACAGCTGGCCCGAAGGAACTGCCGACAGAGATGGTTGGGCAGCGTCTGCTTCAATCCACCGGCAATCTGTGCAAGCCACAGGTGCGTATGCCCAGGTTGTGGTGCTTCACGCAACCTTTCGATGGTTTTGTTTGAAGGTCTCTGGATCATGCAGGCACCTCCTGGGGCGCAGATGCGATTGAAATAGCTTGCCGGGCACAGTCAACAGCGTAAAGCCAGCACAGCACCTTCACCTTTGCAGCTTCGAGATCCTTCAAGAAGGGACCAGCCGCCTCAATGGCGGAATCGTGGTCTGTGAGCTCTGTCAGCTCCCGACCGGTTGTCTGGTCATTCATAACGTATCGAGTGCCAACATTTTGAAGACGGCAAACAAAGGCGCTTGCCGGAACAACGTAAACAAGGTCATCGGTTTTAAAGATGGTAATGAGCGGATCATCAGGAATAAAGTTTTTGTAATTTTTGCTAAGCTGAACTCCTTCCAGATGGACTCCACCGATAAAGGGCCGGAGTTCAACGGTTTCATAACAATGGTGGAAATACATGCGCCCGGACCAGCATTCATTCCACATCGCCTGCACTGTGGGAAAAGCGGCTGCGAACTGGCAGGGATGAGTGATTGCATAGGTTCCATTCCACATATCGCAGGTCCAGCCAGCTTCCTGGCGTTCGAAGATGAAACGAACGTCCTCTTCGCGGATAGCCCAATATTCACTGAAAGCATGCACTGTTAATAATTCTTCTCCCCGTTCTTGGCCGAATTGTAGTTGTCTAATGTTCATGTTGTTGTCCTTTGTTATTGAGCGGTTGCATTGATTAAGTTTTCTATATCTGCCAGACGGAAGCCGCAGCAGCGCTGGCGTCCGGGCATGCGTACTTTCTTTAGGTGCCCTTGTGACGCAAGGTAGTCCACAGCACGGGAACTGCGGTTGAGAAGCTGGGCGGTCTCCGCCCTGCTAATGATGCGAGGTGGTGGCGGTGCAACGGGTGGCGGTTTACCGGCTTGGCGGACCGCCTCCATGATTGCCCGTCTGTCGGATAGGGACAGTGTGCTGTCGGCGCTGATCAGCGCCCGGCAGGCATCCAGCGTTGTCTGCGTCATTTTCAATCTCCATACCCCATAATTGACGGGTAATGAGTTGGGGTTACCCACGACCCGGCAACGAGAGACAATCTCTCGAAAGCACCGTAATTTAATCATGGGCTGGTTGGATGAAGCTATGAAAAGGCGCCAGAATGTTCAGCAATGTTCAATCGCTAAAAACTGAACATTCGACACCCAACAGTATGGTATCAAGAAACTTATAAACGAGTTAAATACGACATATGATGAATTTTTTTGATGAAGAAATGGCTGAAAGATGTTCAGCGAACCGGAAAGATACAAGCGGAAAGAGGCGGAAAGTCACCGAAAGATGGGCTACTTAAGATACTTTTTCCATTCCCGGGAGCAGTGAACGCTAAGGCTTTTTGCCAACTTATCAACAACTTGCTTTTTGGGTTCTTTCATTTTCCGAAGGAGCCTACACCGTTGATTGTCGCTGAGAAAGTTTGATGCGGGAGGCTTGCGGTTCTTGCAAAGTAAGTCTAATTCCTCATAAACCTTACGTGCAATAGTGACCCATGCCTCCCCTTTTTTTACGTTGTCCTCATTAACTTTTTTGCGGTAAAAAGTGATGAGTTTACGCGTATGTGCCGGCATGTTTTGAGGGACAGCAATGCGTTTGTCCGCCATATCACGGCCCCGCCCCAGACCGGCAAGAATCTCGGGAATGTAAATAGCTGTTAGCCGTTTAAGACATGGATAAGCAGATAAGCTTCCTCCCGTTGTTTCTCTTTTAATACTATCAACGATGTCAGAAAGCGCCGAAAGCTCGAAAAAGAAAATAAGATCATTAAGAATGCTGCTAACATAAAAAACGTCATCTGCAGCACCATTAAAAAACGCTTCGTCGCTAAACTCGTATTTCAACGAAGGGGATTGGAGAAATTGATCAATCTCACCGATTGCCAATATTAAAGGGTGTTTATTTTCCGAGAAGGTAAGCAGCCGTCCTGATGTGATTGCGCAGACAACCGGATAATGAAAAAAGCGCAACCGGTACAAGCCTTGAAACGGATCAGCTTTATGTTTTTCAAGGTCTTCCTTTAGAAACGACCAGCCGCAAGCAGAATAGTCGGGCAAGAGATTGCTGACGATACGCTTGAACTCATTATTCACACGGTTATCGGTGGACGAGACAAAAACCGGCCCGTCTACATCAAAGGTAAATTCCCAAATAGAAGGATTGATGTTAGACAGGAGATCAACCGCAGAGCGAACAGCTCGTTGGGTTGCTGGGGAACCGGCTTTAGATTGGAACGCCTGGAACATTGAAGAATAGCTGTTTTTGTGGTGTTTCTTTTTAGATGACACACGGGCGGACAACGGCGGACATTTGAATTGAGTGCCTGGTTTTGATGCCGTTTGTTTACGGGTTGGAGCAGGCATCAGCTTGCTCCCAGGGCTTTGAAGGCGGCGTCTACGGGGTCGGCGTAGAAGCTGACCTGGAATTTGGCGAAGAGTTCGCCGGGGACGGAGGGGATGTCGCTTACGCTGCTCATGGGCATGAGGATGCGTTTGCCGCCGTTGTCGCAGGCGACCTGCAGGGCCTCGGCGAGGCTGCGGGCGGGTTCGATGTTTCCGCCAAGCGTCATGTTGCCCAGT
>PXDI01000056.1 GCA_003565095.1 PVC group bacterium
ATGGCGGTATAATGCGCAACGGTTGCCGGTGCGATGGTTTCAGCAAATACCGGTATGCGGCGGTCATGCAACAGTTTTTCAAGAGCGGGGCGCAGAGCGTCAAGGTCGGGAACAACACTTGTGTTGTCCGCTGCATCCGGCTGTGTCATTTGCCGGAATGCGCGCGGATGATGCATCATATGCGCATAGCGGTTCATCAGCGCGGGGATGAACCAGACGGTCTGCATGAGTTTCATCCTTTCTCCGGGATCATCAAGTGCGGCTGTGCTGTTAATGATGGCAGTAATCGTTTCCGCGGTATTCCCGGTGGAATGCCGCAGGCGGGTTTGCAGGGTCTGACGGATATCATCAACAAGTTTTCCGCTCTCGACCATTTCGTTTAATAACCCGTTCAGATCCTGCGCATCCAGCAGGGCGCTCAGCTTTTCAACCCTATTGCTGAGAGAGCTGTTCATCCGGGCAACATATTCCTCGCTGTGATGGCTCTGGGTTATGCGCACATTGTGCTGTTCTTTAAGCCGTTGCAAATACGCATTAACCAGCGGGGCGGCTGTCGCGCCGCGTCGTGCGGCGTATCCTTCAACCAGATGGTGAAAATTATCCGGATGATCCAGTCCGCTTATGTAATTAACCAGCAGATCGTGGTTTTTGTCATCATCCCGGTTCATAAGAATGCCTGCCAGTTGTCCGCGGATATCGTCAGCTCCCTCGTTGAAGTAAAGCTTAAGCAGTTCGTCATCAGTATGTCCCTTGATGCGTGTATACCATTCCGCGGCGTGTTCGATGAAAACCGCGTCCGGCAGGTCAAACAGGGCCTGTTTATCAAGGTCGTTGATCATTACGGGAATCAGCAGGTAGCGCGCAATGATTCCGCGGGGGAGGGGGCGGGGGATACTCCACGGGCTGGTTTGATGTGACTGTGAGGAACTCATTGAAAAGAGGTTGACGTGTCTGATGATACCTGAGCGCATCAGCAGTGTGCTGTCAAAATAGGTGGGATAAGTATCGTTGACCAGTGCAATCAAAAGCGGGATTGCATCACGTCCGCGGGTGGTGATCGCAGTGAATTGCGTTGCGTGAACTCCGTGCCGTTGCATGCCTGTTACAGTGTCTTGCGCGGGCAGCAGCCAGAATGCGGGTGCGCTGTGTCCCATATAAGCCCCCGTAGGGGCATCCGGCGGCCGGGTTAGTGCCAGAGCCTGTTCCCTGTCAACATCACTCAGGTGCTCCATTCTGGGTTCCGGCGGCGGTGTGCCGGAAACACGTGGCTCTATGCCGACGGCTATGTCGGCGATCATTTCGCGTGTGCGCCAGCCCTGCGGATGCTGGTTAACCAGCGCCACGATTTCAGTGCTGAACGCAGTCCAGTCGCGGGTATTGATGAAGCCGGCGTAGGCAGACAGGTATTTCTCGTCAAGCATCCGGTTCAGTCCGAGCAGGATGGCCCGCCGTGATTCACCGGCCATTTCAAAAACGCTGTGGGCAATGCGGTTTGCCTCATTGGTATAACCGTGGGTATATATCTGGGCGGCAAACAGCAGCCATGCTCCGCCGTGTTCGGTCATGGCGTGCCTTCGCCTGTGCTGTTCGCCGGCGATGCCGTCAAGCGCAGTAACCATTCGCTCGATGTCACCTGCGAGGTCGGCCGGTTGTATATGGATCATAATCTGCGGTAATGCGGCGGCATCGTCATCGGCTTCCGTCTCCTGTGCAGCATGTCTCATCATTGCCCGTCCCGTGGCGCGCACTGCCTGTATTTCAAGTGCATTGCCGATAATGACGGTTACCACATCGTTGCTTTCGCTGATGAGCCAGCCGTTGCCGGCTCTGCCTGAATAGTGATCATGCTGTCTGTATCCTTGCGGCAGGTTCTGCGGGTGTATTGTGACATATGCAGCCCCAGCGGTGTCGGGCAGACCGAGTGTCTGGAATGTTTCAAACCCCTGCCGGTAATCGGGTGCCGGCTCAGCCGTCAGGATGTTGCTGCCGAAAGTCAAAAGCAGGCTGCAAGCCGTAATAATATTACGCATGATTTTTACCTCGATTTGAATTCAATGACAATTTCCGGAGCGGACTCAATAACAAATCCCTCTTGTCCGTAAAAAACCGTGAAGGGATTGGATGAACCGCCGAACGGGTCCATCATACCAGCCATTTGCATCATAACTTCACCCAGTCTGCCGGAACGGTCCATTGCCGCAAAATCCAGCGCAAAAACAGTCTGCCGACCGGTCGGTTTATCTGGCGGGTGTTTCGCCGTGCTGGATATAAGCTCTCCGTTTACCTGTACATCAAGAATTGAGGACATGTTGCGGTACATTGACATCGCCTCGTCCATTGCCGCGCGTACATGTTCATCGGGAACCTCGCCGTCAGTACTGTCGGCGGCATTCGTTCCGGACTCATCCTTGATCAGCCCCAGTTTGCGGCGAATATTCTCCGGCAGTTTTTCCTGCTTGGTTTCAAGATCACGGAAAGTTTCCGGCAATACTATCGTCAGTCTGGATGTTGTTCCGGTTGTTAGCTGAAACGTGATGGCTTCGGATGGAATGCCCTGGTCGGGCATCATGTCAAACGATTCCCCATGCATAAATTGTGCAAAAGCAAACATGCCACCATCTTTCAGTCCGGCGTTGAAAAAAACATCCCTGACATCCAGGAAGGAATAAACAGCAACTGCTCCGCGGTGTCCGGCATGGTCAATTTTGCGCGCATTCTTGAAAGAAACCCCGGGGCCGTACAGGCGCGCTTCGGCCCGCAGCGCCGCGGTGTTGAATAACGGATCCTCCGTTGCGGTGCCGTGCCGTGCCTGAGCTGGCATATGCGCAACCTGCTCAAGAATCATTGCCACCGTGACAGGCGGCATAATCCGTGTTACGGCGATTTCCCCGCTACCGTCCTGCTCTACCGCCACCAGTACCTTCTGGCGCAGGCATCCGCTTAAGCAAGCTCCTGAGATCATTAAAAGACTGAGGCAAATGCTGCGCTTGCGCATTCCGTGCATGACACTCCTCCTTGTATGTTGTGGCTTTATCTATCGCGTTCACATTCAACACGCTCACTGCTCAGTATGACATATTTGTTACTATTAATTAACAGCGACGATGCGTCAAGCAAACACGTACCGGTTGAGACATTTGTCAAGCAACTGATAGCCGCCTATGCGGTCCTTACACAGTTCCGGCGCAATGGTGAATAATGCAGGCTGGAGGCTAGATTTTCTCACTGAACGTGTCGCAGTATTTGTTGATCGGGCAGGTGTTGCAATGCGGATTCTGCGGGCGGCAGATGGTTTGTCCGAAAGATACCAGCAGCGCGTTCCATGATATCCAGTAGCGCCGCGGTAGTATTTGGCGCAATGCCATTTCGGAATCATAGGGTGTTGCCGTCTTGATCAATCCCAGCCGGTTGCAGATGCGGTGCACATGGACATCAACACATACCGCCGGAATGCCAAAAGCTACCGCCAGAACCAGATTGGCGGTTTTGCGTCCCACACCCGGCAAACGGCACAAATCATCAATCGTGCGTGGAATTTCGCCGTTGAACTCCTGCTCAAGTACCGCCGGAAGCTGTTTGAGGTGTTTGGCTTTCTGCCGGAAGAATCCAACCGGAAAAATCAGTTTTGCCAGTTGCTTTTCCTGAATGCGCTTTAAGTCATTGAGGCATTTGACCTTTTTGAACAGCCGGTAGGTAGCGGCTGTGGTGGTTTCATCTTTTGTGCGGGCGGAAAGGATGGTGGTAACCAGCACGCGGAACGGATCATCGGTTTGTGCGGCAATAAATTCGACGATCGGTGCGCGGTGTTTATCGTATTCCTTTTTCAGCCGCCGGTGAACTGCCGGAATATCTGCCGGTTTCACTATTTGCCCTCACCACAGGCATTGTGCATTTCGCTTAGGATGGCCTGTGCGGCGGCGGCCGGGTTTTCCGCTTCAAGGATGGGGCGGCCGACCACCAGATATGATGCGCCGTTGGCAACGGCGGCGGCCGGGGTGGCCACGCGTTTCTGGTCGCCTGTTTCAGCGCCGGCGGGACGTATTCCCGGCGTGACGAGAACGGCCTGCGGTCCGAATTCATGGCGCAGATCAGCCACTTCGTTGGCGGAGCAGACCAGTCCGTCGATGCCGGACTCGATTGCCAGTGTGCCGAGACTGCGGGCATGCTCGGCAACTGAACGCGTTACACCGAGCTGTTGCAGGTCGGTATCATTCAGGCTGGTAAGCGCGGTAACAGCAACGATCCGCGGCCGTTGCGGAAATTCGGCAGCAGCATCCGCTGCTGCCCGCAGCATTGCCGCTCCGCCGCCGGCATGCACCGTCAACAGGCTCACGTTGTGAGCCGCTGCTGAACGCACCGCGTTTGCGACGGTACGTGGAATATCGTGCAGTTTTAGATCAAGAAAGATGCTTTTGCCGCGCTCATGCAGCGGGGCGAGGCACTGTGGTCCCGCGCTGATAAACAGCTCAAGACCCACTTTGTAAAATGAGACCGCCGCGCCAATCTTATCGACCGTCGCAATCATTGCGTTGGTGTCAGGTACATCCAGTGCCACAATCAGTTGTGCATTCATTGTGTTTACCTTCGTCGAATATAGTCGTTAGTTATTAGTCGTTAGTCTGCAGTCTTCAGCCGCTTTCCGTTATTACCCCGTTTTGACAGTATCGGCCCGCAGCCCTATTGCAAAGCGGTTTTGATTCTTTCCATGGCTGTTTTTACGTTTTCGGCGCTATTGAAAGCGCTGATGCGGATATAGCCTTGACCGCATGCGCCAAAACCGCTGCCGGGTGTGACCACTACACCGGCGGCATTCAGCAGCCGGTCAAAAAATTCCCATGAGTCGGTGCCGGTTTTGATCCAGACATAAGGTGAATTAACGCCGCCGGCGGTTTCGTAGCCCTGGGCACGGATGCTTTCGTTGATGATGCGTGCATTATCCAGGTAGCCGCTGACCAGCGCGTTGACTTGTTCGCGGCCGGCGGGCGTGTAGACGGCCGCGGCCGCACATTGGACCGGGTAAGACACACCGTTGAATTTGGTAGTATGCCGGCGGTTCCACAGCGGGTGCAGCAACTGCTGGCCGCCGTTGGCATCAAATGCGCGGCATTCGTGCGGAACTACGGTGAACGCGCAGCGTGTACCGGTAAAACCGGCGGTTTTGGAGAAACTGCGGAATTCCACAGCAACTTCCCTTGCTCCGTCAATTTCATATATGCTGCGCGGCAGAGTCTTGTCGGTGATAAAGGCCTCATATGCGGCATCAAATAAAATCAGAGCCTTGTTTTTGTGAGCATAATCGACCCATTCCTTCAACTGATCGCGCGTAGCGGTGGCTCCGGTCGGATTATTGGGAAAACACAGATAGATCAGGTCGACCGGCTCAGCGGGCACATCCGGCACAAAACCGTTTTCCGCGGTGGATGGCAGGTAAACCAGTCCCTCATAGCGTCCGTGGTGGTTGGCACCGGTTCTGCCGGCCATCACGTTGGTGTCAACATAAACCGGATAAACCGGGTCAGGCACGGCCACACTGATATCTCCCGCGAGCAGTTCCTGGAAGTTGCCGGTATCGCATTTGGATCCGTCGGAGACGAAAATTTCATCTGAATCAATTTTAATGCCGTTCTTTTTGAAATCATATTCGGCGATTGCTGTGCGCAGGAAAGGATAGCCCTGTTCGGGGCCGTAGCCGCGAAAGGTTGCATCAGCGGCCATTTCGTCGACTGCATTGTGCAGGGCATCAATGCAGGCCGGCGGCAGGGCGTGGGTAACATCACCAATTCCGAGGCGGATCAGCGCCTTGTCGGGGTTGGCTTCCTGAAATGTGCTGACGCGCTTTGCTATCTCTGAGAAAAGATAGGAAGACTGCAGTTTATTGTAGTTTTCGTTAATTCTGATCATACTTACATGCTCCTTGTTTGGTTTTACGTTTCTGACAAATCTTAGTTTTTTTCCGGACGACGACTACGGCTTACGGGCGGATTTCTCAATCGTCAACCTTTGTCGTTGCCGTAATCCTCAACCGATGTCCCTAAAGCTGCTGCTGCTCCACCGGATCATGGATCCAGCGCTTGTTATACCAGAACCATTGTTCCGGTTGCGCTCTGATCTGCCCTTCTATGTAATCAAGAACGGAACGGGTCATTCTGATGATATCCTGCTGTTTGTCCAGTGTTTTATCGGGCCAGACCGGTTCGGAGCAATGAATCTGGTGTTTTGTCCAGCCTTTACGAGTGACAATACATGGTATTATAGGCACTCCGGTCTGTCTTGCGAACAGCGCCATTCCTTCACCAAGATTGGCCTTGGCACCCAGGAAGTCCATATCCAGTCCGGGGGTGCGTTTGCGTACATCCGGCAGGATTGTAAGAAATCCGCCCTGCTTTAGATTACGCAGGACCTGGCGCATGGTACCTGAGCCGCGTGCGATGGTTTCGATGCCGTGAAAACGGCGCAGGCGGTTCATTTCGTCGTTTACCAACTGGTTGCGTTGTGTGGCAGCGATGCTGAATATTGGGATTCCGTCGAAATAGGCCAGATGTGCCGCCAGTTCCCATGATCCGCAGTGGGGCAGGCCGATAATGCCACCGGATCCGCCGTTCTTGATTTTATGCAGCACGGGCATGACTGCTGAGGCGTCAATATGCTGTTTTACAAAAGCATGGTCTGTGACCGGGAGGCGTAGCATCTCAATCGCGCTGAAACAGATATTACGCCATGACTGCCATGCAATCGAATTGACCTGTTTTTGCGGCAGGTGGTCACCCAGCACCAGCCGGATGCGCTGCCGGGCGGTATTTACCCGTTCGCCGGCACTGATGAAACCGATGCGTGCCAGCAGGCAGCCGAAGGTCAATGCTGCCCGGTATGGCACCATTCGTACAAAACCGCCGATCCCGCGTAGCAGGTTGTATTCAATGCGCTGGCTTAACGAAGGCGTGTTGTCCATGGCTGCTTACCCTTGCGAAAAAAAAATATAAAAAAGCATTGTCATCAAATTTAGCATTGGAGTTATGGTTGTTTGGAGTAATGGAAAGGGGACAGGGAGACAAACACGTTTTCTGATAACAGTGACCTTGGGTATTCATATGTCTCTAAACAGCAATGCTCCATTTCTCCAGCACTCCACCTTTTGCCATAAGCGGACACAATAAGCCGATTATCCGTAGGAAACAAGCTAAACAGCTAAACTTGACCGGGCGGAGTCGGGGGGGTATATTTATTTGTTTGTACACAAGGATGAATTTGCATGTTAATGGATACACATGAAAATTGAGCGTTTTGAACGCATAGAGCGTTTTTTACTGAGGCTGATTGCCAAACCCGGTGCTGACCGTGGTCATGGTCCCGGCATCAGATTTCTGCTTTGGATTTTGCGACAGCTTTCCCACATATACGGTGCGATCGTCAAACTGCGCCACTGGCTTTTTGATAACGGGCTGTTCCGGTATCATACGCTGGGCTGTCAGGTGATCAGTGTCGGCAATCTGACTGTTGGCGGCACCGGCAAGACCCCGGTGGTGGAAGTGATTGCCCGTGAGTTGATCAGGGAGGGGCGCCGTGTCGCCATTCTCAGTCGCGGTTACAAAAAAAAGGAACCGGGTTTTTTTCAGAAGGTGGCGGGAATGTTTACGCTGCGTGATTTGCGCAGACCGCCGCGGGTTGTTTCTGACGGGAAAAACCTTTTGCTGGATTCGGCGATGAGCGGCGATGAGCCGTATATGCTTGCATCGAATGTTTCGGAGGCATGTGTGCTGGTTGATAAAAACCGGGTGAAAAGCGGTTTATATGCCATAAATAAATTTGGCTGCGATACACTGATTCTTGACGATGGGTTTCAGTATTTGCACTTGAAGCACATGATTGAAATAGTCCTGGTTGACTATACCAATCCGTTTGGTAACGGCAATGTGCTGCCGCGCGGCATTTTGCGTGAGCCGGTAAAACACATTAAAAAGGCCGACTACATTTTCATTACAAAGTCAACCGGTCAGGGTACAGCCCGGTTGGTCAATCATTTGCGGCAGTTTAATGAGCATGCTGAAATTATTGAATGTTGTCACCGGGCGCGGCATTTACGCGGGGTGTTCTCGGGTGAAGAGCTGCCGTTGGAATGGTTGAAGGACAAATGGGTTGTGGCGGTTTCGGGAATTGCCGCACCCAAGGGATTTGAACAGGAGTTGGAGAAGCATGGGGCGGTGCTGCTAGAGAAGTTCAGGTTTGCTGATCACCATCGCTACAGCCAGCAGGAAGTCATTAATATGATCAATGACGCTGTGCGGCTGAAGGCCAAGGCGCTTATTACCACAGAAAAAGATGCGGTGCGTTTCCCTGAACTGCGCCGTGTAGATGTGCCGATATTTTATTTGCGGGTTGATATTGAAATGCTGAGTGGTGTTGAAGATTTTAAATCATGCATTTCCCGGATATGTTTCCGTGATAATGCAATGCTTGACCTTTCCGATCAAACAGGTGATTCTTTCGATAATGAGCAACATACTGATTAGTTCTGTCAATTGGCTTGGTGATGCAGTGATGAGTATGCCTGCGTTGCAGGAGTATCACATTACTCACCCGCGGAACAGTATTACGATGCTGTCCAAGGCCTCTGTCGCCCCGTTATGGCGCATGCATCCGGCGGTGTCGGATGTGATTGTGCTGGAAACCGGTTCGACCGGATCGCTGCGTGCGGCCAGTCTGATTAAAATGGGCGGCTTTGAGAGAGCGTATATTTTTCCTAATTCGATGCGTTCGGCGCTTGTTCCATATCTGGGCGGGGTTCCGGTAAGAATCGGTTTTCGCGGGCATCAACGCGCGATGCTGTTGACCAAGGTTATTGACGCTTCTGCTCCGCCGGGAGGCTCTGTGCATCAGGCATGGGAGTATGTAAGGATTCTGGATCTGGCTATGGCTGCGGATGCCGTGCTGCCGGCTCCGCGTGTCGGGGTGACGTCCCGCCAGCTTGAGGAGGCGGCGGCAATGATCGGTTGCGATGCCAATGCGGATGGATTACTGGTGGCATTGCTGCCCGGCGCGGCCCGCGGTTCCTCTAAACGCTGGCCGCCGGAACATTTTGCACAGACCGGTCGAGAGTTGCGTAAACGAACCGGAGCAAAGCTGGTAGTGCTGGGTTCCCATGCCGACCATGAAGAATGCCGGAGTGTCAGTGACAGTATAGGCGAAGGTGTCATAAACCTTTGCGGGAAAACCAGTCTGGAACAGCTTGCCGGAGTGCTGGCGATGTGCGGTACGGTGATTTCCAATGACAGCGGCGGGATGCACCTTGCTTCCGCGGTCGGCAGCCGGGTGGTTGCGGTTTTTGGAATGACTGATCCGGCCCGTACCGGCCCGTTGGGTAATGGTCATCGAGTGATAATGCGGCCGGGCGTTCAAGGCAGTCGTGATATTCCGCGCGAATCGGAAAGTGCCAGTGAGTGTTTGAGCGCTATCCCGCCGGAGGATGTTGTGCATGCCGCCGAATTGATTCTCTCTGAATGCTGAATGCTTGCATTCTCCCTTCACCTTGGTATAGATTCCGTACATGAAATTATCCATTGTAATTCCCGTCTATAATGAGAGCAAAACCCTCAATGGAATTATCCAGCGAGTTCTGGATGTGCCGCTTGAAATGGAGCGGGAAATTGTGGTTGTTGACGACAAATCAACAGACGATACCCCGGCGGTAATTACCGGACTGAAGTCGCTGTATCCGGAAATTGTATTCGAGCAGCATTCTGTCAACATGGGCAAAGGTGCCGCCTTGCGGACTGGGTTTGCACGCTGCAGCGGTGATATTGTGCTGATTCAGGATGCTGATCTCGAGTACGATCCGCATGACTATCCCGCATTGCTCAAACCGCTAATTGACGGGCATGCCGACGTGGTATACGGATCACGGTTTGCCGGCGGCGGTACTCACCGGGTGGTATACTTCTGGCACTATGTCGGTAACCGCTTTCTGACAACATTTTCCAATATGATGACCGACATTAATCTGACTGATATGGAGGTGTGTTACAAGGTTTTCAGAAAGGAAGTGCTGGAGGGGGTTGTGATATGTGAGAACCGGTTCGGGTTTGAGCCGGAGATAACGGCCAAAGTGGCTCGTGGAGACTGGCGTATTTACGAGGTGCCGATTTCGTATTACGGCCGCAGTTACTCGGAAGGCAAGAAGATTACATGGCGTGATGGATTCCGCGCGTTGTGGTGCATTATTAAATATCGTTTTGTATAGTCTGACGGGAACGTAGGTACATGAAAAAGAAGTTGATATTATTTTTTGCCACCGGCGGCGGGCTGGGGTATGCTCCGGTGGCTTCGGGAACTGTGGGGTCACTGCCGGGAATTCCGCTGGCGGCGCTGCTGGTTTTTTCCGGCATAGGTTTATTGTGGCAGGCGGTTGTCTGTTTGCTGCTTACTGTTCTGGCTATTCCGTTATGCAGTGTTGCCGAAGGGTATCTTGGCAGGAAGGACGACGGCCGGATTGTTGCGGACGAGTATCTTACTTTTCCTATCTGCCTGCTGGGTCTTCCGTGGATGACGATGGAGCATATCTGGCTGCTGCCGGTCGGTTTTGTTGTTGTGCGTATATGTGATATAATCAAGCCGCCGCCGGCCCGTCAGTTCCAGGAGCTGCATGGCGGAACGGGTATCGTACTGGACGATTTTTTTGCTTCAATCTACGCACTTTTGATAAACCACGCCATCTGGATCATTTCAGGCGGTAGTCCAATCTGGCATAGCGGCATTTAGAAACTGGAAAACAATATGGATAAACTTGCAGAAGCACTAAAAGATCACATTGTTGTCTTTGACGGGGCGATCGGTACAGAGCTATATAAGCGCAATTTCTTTGTAAACACCTCATTTGAAGGTCTAAACCTGACCGCACCGCAGGTGATTCATGAGATTCACCGTTCCTATGTCGAGGCCGGCGCAGAAGTCATAACGACCAACAGTTATGCCGCCAATCGTAATATTCTAGGAAAATTCGGCCTTGAGCAGCAGGTGGCGCAGATTAATCAAAAAGCTGCAGAAATGGCGCGTGCTGAAACGGGCGATGGTGGTCTGGTTGCCGGTTCGGTCGGGCCGGTTGGCGAGGCGCCTTTTCAGCGTGAGCTTTCAGATGATGCCAGAATTGAAATACTTTGCGAACAGATCAGTGCTCTTGTCGCGGGAGGGGTTGACTTTATAATATTCGAGACCCTTTCCTGCCGGGCTGATGTTGAGCAGGCATGTCTTGCGGCGCAAAAATGTGCAATGCCTTATGTGATAAGTTTTTCGGTTGATCGTGACGGCTGCGGAGCGAAAGGTGAGCCGCTGGAGGTATTGCTCAAGCCTTTGAAACAGATTGAGCAACTGCCGTCTGCTTTAGGTCTGAACTGCGGCGAAGGCCCCGAAAGCTCCCTGCGCGCGCTTGAACTGCTGCTGCCGCTGGCTGACTTTCCGGTGATTGTGCAGCCGAATGCCGGGCAGCCGAAAAATGTTGACGGACGTTCGATCTATATGACAAGTCCGGAATATTTGACGACATACGCGCTGCGCTATTCCCAGATGGGCGCGCGCGGGCTGGGGGGCTGCTGCGGAACCGGGCCGGAGCATATCCGCGATATAGCCCGCAGTGTCAAGCCGGTGGCGGCTTCGTCGTTTACGCGCACAGTTCAGACCGGCTTGAAGGATGACGTTAAGCTTCAGGAGCCTCTTGGTCTTTCGCAGCGCTCGGGTTTTGGCGCCGGGCTGTTTGAGCGTAAATGGATGACAACCATCGAGCTGACTCCGCCGCGCGGTTATGACATGAGTGCCATTATCGCCAGGGCCCGTGAATGCGCCGCGGCAGGTGTTTGTGCGATAAATATTCCCGACGGACCGCGGGCGAGTTCAAGACTTTCCCCGCTGATTGCCGCGCTGGAAATCCAGCGTCAGGCCGAGATTGAGGTTATCCTGCATTTCTGCTGCCGTGATAAAAACCTGATCGGTATGCAGGCGGATCTGCTGGGGTGCGCGGCAGTTGGGCTGCATAATATTCTCTTTATTACCGGCGATCCGCCCAAGCTTGGCGATTACCCTTTTGCTTCGGGGGTTTTTGATGCAGATTCAATTGGCATGGTCAAGATTCAGGACCGACTGAATCGCGGAGTGGATCTGGGCGGAATGCAGATAACTCCAGCCACCGGTGCGGTAATCGGGGTCGGCGCTGATCCGAATGCCGTTGATATGAAACGTGAATTACGCCGGACGCATGAAAAAATTGATGCCGGGGCGGAGTTTATCATTACCCAGCCGGTTTTTGATGCCGCGGCGCTGCTGCGCTTTCTCGATGCAATGGGTGAAAATCTGCCGCCGGTACTGGCCGGAATCTGGCCGCTGGCCAGTTATCGCAATGCGGAGTTTATGCGCAATGAGGTGCCGGGGGTGGTTGTTCCTGACGGTGTTATGCAACGAATGGCCGCGGCCAGCGACCGGGAGGAGCAACGGGCTGAAGGCATCAAAATTGCGCAAGAGAGCGTCAGGATGGTGCGCGAGCGTGTTCAGGGCATTCAAGTGAGCGCACCTTTCGGTAATGTTGCAACAGCTTTGGCGGTGGTTGCTGCTTCAAAACAATAAAGCCAACCTGCTGGATAGCGCATGTTATTCAAAAAAAAGCGATTGCCCGGTAATCAGGCCAGCGGGCTGTGGGGCGAGGCGGTTGCCGGACTTTATCTAAAAAAACAGGGCTTTAAAATTCTGGCCCGGCGGCTCAAAGTCGGTCATGATGAGTTGGATCTGGTTGTGCGCGGGGAGGGCTGTGTCGTGTTTGTTGAAGTAAAAACGCGGCGCAGCAGGCATTTCGGTGCTCCGGCGAGTGCTGTTGACCGGCGAAAGCGGCATGCCGTTTCACGGGCAGCGGTCCATTATCTGAAAAAGAACCGTTTTCCGGAAGAATCAATCCGCTTTGATGTTGTAGAGGTGATCGGTGAGCCGGATGGTGAGCCGGAAATTAATCACATCCGAAATGCGTTTACGCTTGATCGCTGCTTTCGGCTGCCTTATTGAGTCTTGAAAAGTGCTCCGGGATGTGGCAATGTTTGAAACCTTGTGAGATTCTGATAATTTAATTAATAATGAGG
>PXDI01000029.1 GCA_003565095.1 PVC group bacterium
CATTGATCCGGCTGCAATTGCCTGGAAGTCAGTGCCGGAGATTGGATTTAGCGCCTTGAAGTCAACACCGTCAATGACCCCGTCGGTTTCCCAGATGCCCCATTCCCAGTCCATTCCGCCGCCCATGGCGGTGAAAATCGACTGAGCTCCGCCACCCCCGGTATCGCCGCCATCCCCGGTGTCGCCGCCGGTATCACCCCCGGTGTCGCCGCCGCCGTCACCCGGATCCGGTGTTGGGTCTGGTTCCGGATCTTGCTCTATAACCGGATCCTGGTCCGGGTCGGGGATCGGGTCCGGATCAGTGATTGGTTCAGAATCAGGATCGGAGAAAGTGTCACCATCATCTGTGAAACCGGTATCCGTATCATCTGTCAGGCCGCTGTCGGTATCATCATCGGGAGGAGTGGTATCATCCGTTGTATCCGGCTCTGTAGTATCAACGGTATCAGTATCAGGATCGGTATCGGCGTCATCTCCAGCATCCTGATCGCCAATTTCCTCATCCTCGGTATCCGGATCGCCGGGGTCTTCGGTTTCATCCGGATCGGTGCTTTCGTCCTCATCAGCTTGGTCTTGCTGATCTTCGGAGTCCTCGTCCCCGGAAGTTTCCGATTCGTCGGTTTCCTCTTCGCCCTCCTCAGTTTCAGCATCTCCGGTTTCCTCAATATCGTCCTCACCGGGTGCTTCCGGCATAACCTCATTGAGCAGGTCTATCAGTTCTTGCGGAGTCATTTCGCGTTCTTCCATTTCGCCTTCCGCGGTGATGGAAACGATGCGGTTGGGTTGTAATACATTTATCAGATGCTGGCGTGCGACGGCCGGATCGGCATGGCGCTGATCAAAAAGTCCCTGCCATTCCCCGCCGCCGACGCGTGGCCGGGCCTGTACTACAACGCTTTCAACTCCGTGCAGGTGAATAACATAAACATCATCACCGCGTGCGGTGACCCTGAAGCCGACATCGCATCCGCGAATGCCGATGGTCGCCATGCGGGTATTCACCCTGAAGCGGTCGGGATTCATTTGTGTTATCCGCCCGGTGATAACGCGAAAAACCCCCTGTGCCATGCTGACGGAGGTGGCGTTGTCTTTGGCGCTGTCGGGAGCGTAGACATATTCGTCAATCGTCATTGAACTGTTTTCGCCCTGCGATATAACTGTTTCGTCCTTGAACATGATCTGCAGGCGTGATCCGGCTGCGGTGGCGATTGTGTCGTTCTGGAAAATGCCTGATTTCAGTGCAAGCTGTCGTTCCGTTCCGTCGGCACCGGTTGCGGTTGCGCTTCCCTGTAATGCTACGATACTGCCGATGGGTTCCGCCGCTGCAGTCAATGTTGCCGCGCTGATCAGCAACAATGCAGTAAATATGTGTAAGTGCCGTGTTTTCATTTTGTTTTCTCCTGTTTTAGAAAGTATATGACGAGCTGATGGTTGTTATATGCCGGCTGTATTCATACAGGTCGAAAGTCGAGTCATTGTCAGTGACCTGGTGATTCAGGTCAACAATGACGCGTTGGCCGATGCGCTTACGGGCACCGAGCGTTGCCTGCATTTGGGTGTCGCTACGATCAACCGGTGCAAGTGCTTCGCGTTCGCGAAATTCCTCGGTTGAATAATGCATGCGTGTATACAGCGAACTGCGCCATGGCAGATGCATTGTTCCGTTGAAACTTATCCTGACCCCGGTTTTCTCATAGATGGCTTCGTCGGCAAAATCGCCATAATATGTGAGCCCGAATCCGGCGACGTGGCGTTTTCTGCCGAAGAACTGCTCAAAGGAGATTCCGCCGAAAGCATAGATGCCGTCACGGTCACGGCGGTCTGAATAGTCGCGCCACTGAACATCGGCGCGCAGTGAAATGCGCTGGGCATTTTGTGGAATCAGGTAGCTGTATGCGGATGCGATGCCGTAGCTTTGCAGCAGGCTGTCGCCGCCGCGCAGGATATGGGTGAAGCGCAGCGGGGCCTGGAACAGGTGCGGACCGGATCTGCGTCGCAGGGCACTGTGTAGTTGGTAGTACAACATCCGGTAGTCGTTTTCATCATCCAGCCGGCTGGCATAGCCAAAGGCGCCGATATCCGCCAGCCAGCCGCCCGGACGGCCAATATCAAAAATGCGGTTGCCGCGTCCGGAAATGAACACTCCGTAATCGTCTGTCGGCTTGGATTTCTCGCCGACTTCAAAACGGTCTACTATTATGAAGCCAAAAAAGAGCGGTCTGATAACAATGATGTCAGAGTCCGGGCCGACATTCACGTTGCTGTCATAGAAAGCTCCGGCTTCCACTTGCAGGTTGTATGGTTTGTCGCGGCGTCCTTCTCTGGCGCGGACCTGGGCCAGATAATCTTCGATGTTTTTCCTGACGTTTGGCGGCGGGTTTTGATCGAGCACTTTTTCAAGCTCAATGCGCGCTTCGGTGTAACGTTGTGAGGCGGACATGGCGCGGGCCAGCTCGAGCCGTGCGCGATGATTGCCCGGGTTGATC
The DNA here is from genome assembly GCA_003565095.1 of PVC group bacterium. GTDB lineage: Bacteria > Verrucomicrobiota > Kiritimatiellia > UBA8416 > PXDI01 > PXDI01. The sequence goes on from PXDI01000029.1 coordinate 2,487, forward strand.
TGCAGAACGCGTTGAAAAGCCATTTCGGCGCGTGAGGAGTCACCCAGTTCCAGGCAGGTCATACCATATGCAAAGTTGATTTTCTCATCACCGGGAGCGCGGATTACGAGCTGTCCCAGGATACGGTAAGCGCGTGCCAGGTCACCCGTCTTGCGGGCTTCCTCGGCCGTTTGAAAACGTTCTTCAAGGCTTCTTTCGGCCGCAGGTGTATTCGCTGTTGCATTATTCAGCAGCATTGCAGCCATGCCCGTCAACGCCAGAATCATTATTCGCCGGCTAATAGCAACCTCCCATGGTTTTATTTACGCAACAATAATAGTATATTGCCCGGCGGAAGTCAACTTTTCAGACAATCATTTGGACTTTCCCGAATGGCGCTAGCTTAAGCTCATATCTTGATTAGAGAGGTTCTCAAAAGTCTTGCCTTGGTAACGCTCGCTGACCTTGGTCGGCGAGCGGAAAAATCGAGAGAAAGAAAACAACAA
>PXDI01000265.1 GCA_003565095.1 PVC group bacterium
CAGATTTTTTCGGGCAGGCGATCTTTTCCGGTTGAGTCAAGTGCCTGCAAAACGCTGATCAGGCCGACATCAACTGCGCGGTTGGTATTGCTGACGAATAGCACCGATTTTCCCTGAATCAGATAATTCGCCATCAGGAAACCCAGTGTGGCGGTTTTTCCGGTACCCGGTGGCCCCCAGATGAACGTTACGCGGTTTCTCAGCGCTTTTTGCAGGGCATCCAGCTGTGAGGGATTTCGGTGGCCGTCGTGCAGAATTTCGGCGTCATCAGCCTCATCTTCTTTCGGTTTTGCGGGACTAAATATTTCGGAAAGCCGCTCAATCGTATCACTCTTTTTTCCGGTATCTAACGACTGCAGCTGAGCCAGAATCCGCCGTAACACAAAATCATTTTCCCATTCCACCTCAACCGCAAGCTCAGGATTCGATAGCGGCTTTTCGAATGAAACCCTGAGCTGATTATCCCTGAAATCTTCAACTGATCCTTCAAGTACAGATTCCCGGTTGACCACTCTGAGCGTATCGACATACTGAAACGACGGATTCTGTGTCGTGAAGCTGTAAATAAACCGGTCAGGCTGACTACCATCAGATTTTCCATCAGACAAAAAATCGCGCGATGGCCGCTCAAGTACGGCTTCGATCTCTGATTCAAGCGCCGCGCAGGCCTCTTTGACAAGTTTTTTTATTTTCTTACGATCGGATTTCAAGGGCTAAGGCAAAATTTCTGTTGATCCGCGTGAGGGATCAGGAGTGTGAAAAACTGGCACGAAAAGTAATCAATTAAGGCCAGTAAATCACGGGATCAGGCTAATTTCAATGTAAAATAAAAGGTACTGCCTTTACCCGGCGTGGATTTCACCCCAATTTCACCGCCGTGATTTTCAACAATTTTCTTGCACGTTGAGAGCCCGATTCCGGTTCCGTTTTTTCCGTCGCCTTTATTCAGCCGCTTCATGAATTCGAAAACCTGATCCGCTTCATTCACGTCGAATCCAATGCCGTTATCCTTTACATATATATTGGCAAAATTCCCCTCCAAATCCCAGCTGATATCAATCTGAGGTCGTTTTTCTGATTTGTACCGAATCGCATTACTGATCAGATTCTGAAAAAGCCTGATCAGCTGTGTTTCAGTCCCCAGCACATCGGGTAAGAGATTTACGTTTATTTTCGCTTCATTCTTGTTGATTTCATCATTCAAAATATCCAAAACCGCACCGCATACCGCATTAAGATTAACCGGCTTCAGATTCTCAGGCTTTTGTACGGAACGGGCATGCTCAAGCATGTCGGTCGTCATCCGCTGCATTCTGTGGATATTCAGTTTTATCATCTCAAAATACTTATCCCGCTCTGACTGTTTTTTTGCTGATCCGCTTAGTTCCAAAAGCTGAACAATACCCAAAATGGTGTTTAAAGGTGCTTTCAGGTCATGCGAAACCGAATATGCAAACCGCTCCAGCTGATCGTTAATCTGCTCAAGTTCTTTTCTTTTTTCATCAGCTTTTTTTCGTGCTTCAAGCAGCTCTTTTTCATACAGTTTGCGTTGTGAAATATCAATAATTGTGAAATAAAACACCGGGTTTTTGTCATTTCCCAGCTCTGCTTTTATCGCATTAATTAATACCGGAATTCGCTTACCCTTTGGGCTTTGAAGCTCAAGATTAATTTCGGAGACCTCGCCCTTCATATGAAGCAGCGGAAATACATGCGTTTCCAGATAAATCCTGCCGCCGGCGCCCAGTAAATCCCTTAGATTCATTTCCGGGAGTGGAGATTCATCATCCTGAATCCAGTTTTTGAACGTTTGATTCGCCGTTATAATAGTTCCGTCGCCATCCAGACAAATATATCCGCACGGTGCATTCTCAAAGAAACTTTGATAGCTAATTCTGTAGTTAACTTCAGGATTCATTACGCAGGAAGTTATTTATGGCCTGAATCGTTTCCTCCGGAGCAGTGAGATGCGGGCAGTGTCCGGATGTTTTTAAAAGTGCGAACTCGCTATCCGGCAAATTATCGTGTACATATTTGCCTACAACAATCGGTGAAATGGCATCCGGGTCACACTGAATTACCAGCGACGGCGTAGAAACTTGTGGAAGATCCTCACGGTTATCTGATAAAAACGTGACTTTCGCGAAGTGTTTCGCAATCTCGGGGTTCATCCTGCAAAAACTGTTTTTCAACTCTTCTGCAACTTCCGGTTTGTCGGGATTTCCGGTGATTACGGGTGTAATAAAACTGGACCATCCCAGAAAATTACTGTCGAGTGTTGCCACCAGCTCATCGATATCCTCTTTAGTGAAGCCGCCCGTGTAACTCTCATCATTTATGTAGCGCGGCGAAGGGCCAATGAGAATTAGCTTTGAAAAGAGTTCCGGCCTTTTGCGTGCCGCGATAACCGCAATCATGGCGCTTACAGAGTGCGCGGTGAGGATTACATTCCTGAAATCAAACGCATCACAAATTTCAATGATGTCATCTGCATATCCCTCAAGCGAATCATATTTAGCGAAATCGTATGCATCTGTATCTGATTTTCCGGAACCAGTATGATCAAAAAGTACAATTTTAAAATCATTTTCAAATGCCGGAGTTATGAAGCGCCACATATTCTGGTCGCACCCGTAGCCATGAGCAAAAAGCAAAGCCTGATCCCCATTCCCGGATATACAAATATTATTTCTCTTCGCTAAGTCAGTCGACGATAACATAATGTAATGGCTTGCCCTGATAATATTTAAGAAATATTAACGAAATTCAGGTTTTAAAACAACATGCACAATATCATCCAGCCAGCGGTTTGTGCTCTTTGCTGTTCCCTTTTTAAGATTCACTTATTTAAGGGCGAAATTTCTCAGTCGTTTTAAAAACGATAAACTAATTGGTTCTATTACCTATATTCGAAAGTCGTCACTTAACAATTCAATAAAAATTATCTCTGCTATGCTGTTTAAGC
>PXDI01000303.1 GCA_003565095.1 PVC group bacterium
CGCGGATGATCCCGTCATGCGGGAGTCCGTGCGGCAAAAGCCAAAGGAGCTCCACATGAAGAAGCGAAGCATCTACGGGCAGCAGAGTCAAGAACTCATGCGTATTTACGAGGAGGCCGGCCAGGGTCATTCAGTTCTCGATAAATTGTTGTCATTATGTTTCTTACAGATGAAATGTATGGCGGAAGCAGGTTGATGAGCAAAGTAACGAGTCATTGAAGGCATGGACGGCGGAGGTTTTCTATGGCGTTTAGGGCCTAAACCTAAAGCAAAAACGGCGACGGGAATGGCTCTTAATGATGCCATGACATGTGCCGCCGTAGGGTTTCTGATGCGACAACGGTCTTCGTCAAAAGTCATATCTCGTCGATAGTGCAGGCCGTTCTCGATTCTCCAGTGTCCTCGTATAAGTTGTGCGAGTCTGTTTTCATCAGCTTCATTTGGCATCAAGCTGGTGATGCAGTAAGCGATCTCGTTGCGTTGTGTTCCGTCAGCAAGGATGACTTCCCGTTTTATTGCAAATATCTGGGCTGCATGCGGGAAGTCAACTTGTTCGGGTTCGACGGCACAAGAGATTGTCCGTCGGCATTCAATGCGACCGTGGTTCTTCTGATAATGCCGTTTCTTCCCGGAAAAAAAAAGATGGCGGCAACATTCGTTTGGCTTTCTTCAGCAACTCGGGTTGGTTCTTCTTGATAGTAAACAGATAGTCTGCTCCACGCTCTTGAACCAGATAATGAGCAGTGCTGCGCTGGGTATGCATGGCATCGGCGGTAACCACCTTGCCGTCCAGCGCAACCTCATCAAGTAAAGTTTCAACATGAGTGATCTCATTACTTTTTTCATCGACGGCGCACTGGGCATAAACAACCGAACTGTCGTGGGCAAAGGCACTGAACAGATGCAGTTGCCGTTGTGAACTGGTCCATGCACCCTTGACCGTTTTGCCGTCGATGGCCAATGCATCGGTGGCTGCTCCATCCAGGTTGCAAAGCCATTGGCCTAAACGCATATCAAGTTCGGCAGGATCGATGGAGGTTAACACATTCCAGAAAGTAGTTTTTGTTGGCACTTGATATTTCCCAGTACGGGGATCTCGCCAGCAACGGAGACGTCGGCGCTGCTGTTTTGTCAGTCCTGCCGAAAAATCCGCTATTGCCTGGTAGTCCCGGGCTCCGCTTAAAACCGCAGCGGCGCAAATGCCCAGAATGCATGCAAGGGGATAGCGCTGTCCCGCTCTGCGGCGAGGATCATTCATTGTATTGAACAGTTCAAACAAGCTGCCCAGTACAGGTACTTTGATCCGACACAAAGGCTTAGGATCAACCTCGCCTGCAGCATATGGTTCAGGAAGATTCTTTTTCTTTAAAAGAGCGGTTGCGTCTTTGCGCAGCTTTTTGACAAACAGTCGTTTCGGACGTGCGTGCTCTTCGTAATAATCCCGTCCCTTCCTTCTGTAACCGGCTGTATGCCCAAGCTCAATCCAATTGCCAGCTTTATAACACGTGCCTTGGTAAAAGTCCGGGTCAACAAATGTCTCAACAGCCACAATCCCGTGCCCATGAACCTGTTGCCAGTCCGTGTTAAGCCGTTCAGTGCTCAACTTCATTATACGGGTAGCAAGGTTCGGAACTTCAGCAGGTTTTAGCAGCAGCAAAAAACGACTGTTCCCAGCCAGCAGCCCCAAGCGGCGTCGCCGCGTGTGGTCATCCCAGCCAATCCAGTTGTCGCGTGCTTTCAGATGATAAGCTGCCGCACTCCAGCATATCAACCCCAACCATTGCCCTTGATACTCGGCAACATGCCGCACAACCTTCCCGGCAACCCGGCTGTTGTGCAAATAATGCTTCGATTCAATCAGATTGTTGAAGCGTAGAATTTCTTCTTGCGTGTCGATGCGCCGCACTGTTACATAGTCCAGCACATCCCGTTCGTTGAGTTTTTTGTTTTTCATGTCCACGAGTGTGGACAAACGAGCGGGGTGTGTCCAGACTTTTTATTCTAAATCCATAAACAGCATAGCCTTAACTGTTAGAAGTTATTGACCCTGCATTTTTATGCTCAACCGCTCGTAGCCATGAGGGCTGGTTTTCGATTCAAAAGAACAATATATGCTTGACCGTAGCTGCTATTTGTTGTGAATTAATGGCTGTGTTTGGGTTCAGTCATTAGGTGTAATGTTATGTTTAACGACGGGTTTAACCATGAAATATGATGAAAAGGCATTTCGCAGGGGCTTGTTGAATTATCGAACGCGTTCGGCGGTTATTGGTGCCGCGATAGAGACGCCTGAGGTCTTTTTTGATGCTGCTATAAAGTTATTGAATGAACGTAATGACACGCTGCGTTGGTGTGCGATTAGGATTTTAGGTGAAATTGGTGATGAGCGGGCTGTAGAGCCTTTACAGGAGCTGATTGCAGCAAAGCGCAATGTGGTTGAGGCGCGCGACGCTTTACGCGCGATTGCCGGCGATAATGGTGCTGGTGCAGCGCAGAATGATTTGGGCAGTGATGATGAAGATGACTCCATGACCGATGAGGAGCTGTTGAGTGCTGCGTTAAGGGACATTCCGGCGGAAATCAGCGGGTCGGCACCGTATTTTGCAGTTAATGTTGCGCTTTCTGACGGACGTTCGCAGGAGGTTTATGTTGATTTCTCGCGTGTTGATCCTGATGGCAGGCCAATTGTCTATTTGTGTACCGCATGTGGCGCGGTTGACCAGGCGAAGTTTGAATGGGCGCTGAAGTTGAATATGATTATTCCTTATGGTGCGATTGGTATTGCAAAAGTTGAGGATGATGACTGTTTTGCAATGGTTAACACTTATTTGCGGGAGACGGCTAATCCGCGTGAGATCGGGTTTTCGGTAAAAACTCTGGCCAGTGAAGGTGACTCTATTGAAAAGGCCCTGTGTCGTCAGGGGTAGCTTTCGTGATTGATACATCGCCC
>PXDI01000368.1 GCA_003565095.1 PVC group bacterium
GAGCTTTCCTGCGGAAGAGCGATATGCTTTGACATATCAAGGCCGGCAAGATGCTGCGATCAATGCATGAAGTTCCTAACGCCTAGCGCCTAACGACTAGCGCCTAACTCCTGGGGGAGAACAACCAATTAGCTCCAAGTACTTGATGAAACGACGATTAGCCCCAAGACTGGGGCGCAATTCTTGACAGAACGCAACCGATCAAAAGGAGACACATTATGAGCGGTAATTGCAGTCTTGCCGAAAGGCATTGCGTTCCCTGCCGCGGCGGAGTCCCGCCGCTGAAAGGCGCAGAACTCCGGCAGCTTTCCACACAATTGGGTACCGGCTGGTCAGTGGTCGATGAACAGCATTTAATCAAGGAGTACAAATTCCCGGATTTTCGCAAGGCACTCGATTTCACAAATGCCGTCGGCGAAATTGCCGAAGCCGAAGGACATCATCCGGAAATCACACTGACATGGGGACTGGTCACAATTAAGCTCTGGACTCATAAAATCGACGGACTAAGCGAGAGTGATTTTGTTTTAGCGGCAAAAGCGGACAAAGCTTTCGGCGGCTTTGCCGGGTAACATAGCATCATTCATCCGCAGCTTCGAGGGCGGCGCGCAGCGAAGGCAGATCGGGAAACAGGCGGATATAACGTTGAGCAAGGCGGGCGGCGGTTACGTGGTCATCCAGCAGTCTTGACAAGGTAACCGACATTCCGGCCGCAGCGATGGCATCCGCATCGTGATAGCGGCTCCACCCGCCCGGCCCGAAGCCCGCCTCGTCAACCTCGGCCGGGCGCACACGCAACATCAGCTCGGCAGACCGCAGATAGTCATCGCGGGCCATTTCAAGATAGTGCCGCACCTCCGGTGCAAGCGGCTGAATGGCGGGATCACCCACCATCCGTGCCTGCTTGGTTCGCAGAATTGCGCGCGACACGTACAGCTGAAAATCGTCCGGATTGTGCTGCAACCCCTCTTCAACAAACTCAAGCGCCCGTTCGGTATCTTCAAGCTGCAGCCAGAAACTTCCGGCAACATATCCGCGAATATAGCCCGGATCACCAAGCGTCATAATTCTGAACCACGGCAGCAGTTCGCGCCCATCGGTATGTATATGCGGCTTATCAGGATCACGCCATGGCTGCACTTGTCGGTGCAGCCTGCCGATAAATCCGCGAAAATCTTTACCGGGTGACGGAATCAGCGTTGGTGTACCGGGCGGGGCAGAGCAGACTGAACATTCGTCGCAAAAATCGTGTAACCCCAATTCATCCTGATGTTCATGGACATCCTCGGCAAGTTCATGCGCCGACATTACCGGATGATGCTGCACATAGGAGACACCTGCGTGAATATAACGGTCGGTCTTCATGAACATCATATCACTAAGGCCGGTGCGGAATTCGCCCAGCATCAGAGCAAACGCGCCGGTATTGCGTCGCGCCCGCTGCTCTTCATCCCGATAGCGCCCGCCCGTGTAATCGCGGGGATCGACACGCATGGCAATCACTCCTGCGCAAGCCACTCCGAGGCATGCCGCCGCTGCTTGCAGTGCCAATGTGCTTTTCACAGCCGCCTCCTTTGAAACAGGGCTCCCGAAAAGACCAGCAGAATGGTTAGCCACAGCAGCCCGTATATAAACAGCAAGATGAAATCGTTCAGCGACAGCGGAGCTATTCCGTCAGTATAGCGCAGCACCAGGTTCAAACGCCACGGATCAGGCAGCAGATATGGCACAACCAGACGTCCGGCAAAACGACTGGCAAACCCACTGCCAAACACCAGCGCCACGGCCGCCAGCAGGCCGGGCAGTCTTGGCAACAGCAGCGAACACATAATCCCGATTGCGGCAGTCAGCGCGATTGCCGGAACCTGCAGTAAAAGAAGTTGAATCAATGTAGCCGCTTCATATGGCTCGAGCTTAGGAACCAGCAGCAAGGCGCAGGAAATCATCACCCCGAACAAAAGCAGCCCCGCAACAACACAGGCCGCCCACTTGCCCAACAATATTTCAAAACGGCTCACCGGACGGGCCAGCAAGGGATAAATTGTCCCCTTATCCATTTCATCCGGCAGTTGCCGGGCGGCTGTCGTCAACGTCACCAGATGCGCCAGCACCGTAATCAGCGAAAGGCTCAGGTTCATTAAGAACGTCCCGGTGGCGGGATTTTCCAACCCCACAAAGCGCGCCGCGGCAACAAACGCCAGATAAACCACCGCAAATATCAGCAGCACCGCGAGATCTTTTCTGCGCAACAGCTCTAGCATGACCCCTCTGGCAATAACGACAATATGGACCGGCTTTGTCATAAAGCTCTCCGGCGAAACAGATAGTACGATACACCGCCATACAGCAGTGTATGACACAATGCATAGAATGTCAGGGCCGCCATTATTCCGAAAGACAGCGGCCGCCACAGTTCAGCGCGTAATGCCGGCTCATAATGAATCACCTTTTTTGAGAGATCAAACAGCACCAGTTGCGGCAGCGCATAATTTGCCAGCCATAGCAGCGCTCTGCCAGCGTTGTTTGTAAGATCATACAGCACCAGCGATGCGCTGCTAAGGATCCCGGAAGCCGAATAAAACAAAAACCCGATCACCATTGCAGCGTCATAGTTTATCAGCAGGGAAAGCATAAAACACACCGCGGTCAGCAAAGCCATTTGCAGCATTTGCAGATATATGTGCTGCAAAAACAAGCCCCATGCCAGGTCTCCGCCCAGACTCAGTATACCGGCAACATAAATCAGCATAAACAGCGCCAAACAGAAAGCCGCCGCCGCACAAACCCCCAGACCTTTACCCAGCAGAAAAGTCAAGCGACCGACCGGACGGGCTAATAACGGATAGATGGTTTTTATTTCAAATTCACGCGGAAGCTGCCGGGTTGCCAGCAGAATAACCGCCAGCGCACAGGAAATTCCCATCAATTGCAGCGCCACCTCACGGTAAAACTTAACCAACCCGTGCAGCCCAAAGAAATCGAGCGACATCACCACGCCGATCAAAGCACAGCACAGGATAATGATCACATAGACTTCTTTGCGGCGCACGGCTTCCAGCAAAACACTCTTGGCAATAACCATGGCGCAACGCATATCATGCATCCCCGGTGCCTCCCGAGCGGACCTGCTCTATAAAAAACGCCTCAAGACTGCGCTCGCGCCCGACAGTACGCAGTTCGGCCTGGGTCACCTCGCGGATTATCCGGCCGCGGTCAATCAGAATTACCCGGTCACAAAGGGCTTCCACTTCACTGAGCTCATGCGAACTGAAAAAGATGGTCCGGCCATCCTTTTTCAGTCCGCGGATGATTTCATGCAAATCATAGCGCCCCAGCGGATCTAGACCGGAGGTCAGTTCATCCATAATCAGCAGATCCGGCTTTGTGATCAGCGCCTGTGCAATCCCCAGACGCTGCTGCATGCCTTTGGAGAACGTTTTCAATAATTGGCCTTGGCGGCCGTCCAGCCCCACCTGTTTAAGGACTTCAGGAATGCGACTGCGCAAATCACCGCGCGCCATTCCGCCCAGCGCCCCGTACAGTTCCAGCAGCTCACCGGCTTTCATAAAAGGATAATACAAGGCCACTTCCGGCAGATAACCGATTGAGCGGCGGCTCTCCGGCGCCCCCGCCGGCAAACCGCATACCTCGGCATTGCCGCTGTCGGCATAAATGAAACCCATCAACACTTTCAGCGTCGTTGATTTGCCTGCACCGTTAGCCCCGATAAAACCGACGCACTCGCCTGCGTCAATCCGGAACGTGATTCCATTCACCGCCGGCACACGTTTCGGTCCGCGTCCGTAAGATACCACAAGATCATCAACCGCTAGCATTGTTTTCATAGGTCCACACTATATCTCTTCTCGGATAATGATGTTAAGCACAAACTGGTCTCCCGGCCGCTGACTTTGCGTACCGCCGAGCTACAGCACCGGGGTCATCAGATGAAACAGATTCTCTAAAAAGCGGCGGTATGCCGGACGGCGCCGCCACTCCTGGAGGTTAATTTCATTGCTATGCGCCTGCTCATCCAGCACCACTTCTTTCAGGGTGTTTGCGGTTGCGCTGTCAAAAACGGCCAGATTGGTTTCATAATTCAAACGCAGACTGCGCACGTCAAGATTGGCGGATCCGACAAAAGACAACATATCATCTATCAGCAGTGCCTTCGCATGCAGGAAAGGTTCACGCCGTTCAAAAATGCGCACCCCCGTCTCAAGCAATTCCTCATACAACGAGCGGCTCGCCCAGCCTGCATAGAAATGATTGTTCTTGCCGGGCACAATCAGCCGCACATCCACCCCGCGGCGCGCCGCGGCCTTGAATGCCGCCACCAGTTCTCGCGGCGGCACAAAATAAGGCGTGACCGCCAGAATCTGGTGCCGGGCAGCGGTGACGGCAAGAAACACCACATCCGCCATAACCTCCATTTCTTCGCTCGGCCCGCTGTTGATAACACGCATTTGAATATTGCCCAGATTATCTATATGCGGAAAGTAGTCTTCGGTAAGCAGTTTTTCCGGGGCGGTGCCGGTTATAAAATGCCAGTCGCTGATAAAGGTATACTGTAACTCCTGCACAATCGGACCGACCACCTTAAAATGATAATCACGGAACCCGGTCAGTTTCTCACAGGAAGTATTATCATCAGAAAGGTTAATCCCGCCGACAAAGGCTGTGCGACCATCAATCACCGCAATTTTACGGTGATTGCGAAGATTCAATTGAAACTGGCGCTTCAGCGGGTTGGCCAGAGTCCAGCCCCGTAAATGCATATTTCTGATATGACGATAGCGCCGGAACATTCCCGACAATACCGCCCATGATGAACCAAACCGGTCATATAGCACACGCACCGTTATACCCCGTGACGCCTGCTGTGCCAGAAGATCCAGCAGCTTGCGGCCGGTTTCATCATTGCGGATAATAAAACTCTGTAAATGAATATGGTGGCGCGCCTCGCCTATTGCAGCAAACAGGAGCGGATATAACTCGTCCCCCGAAATCAACAGATCCAGCTCATTGCCTCCCAGTAAGGGATGATCACTGATCACCGCGTCAAGGGCACGATTAAATGAGGCGCAGGCCGGATCATCCGGACAGGCCGTTGCCGCTTGATGCACCGTTCGCCAATAAGCCAGCGGCAGCGATTCGTCCTCACGTGACTGGCGTACCTCACGCAGCCGCCGGGCCGTTGCCGCCCGCAAAAAACTTTTCCGCGTGATCCGGTCAACCCCGAGGGTCAGATAAAAAAACGGTCCAAGCACCGGAAAAGCCCAGGCCAGGAATATCCAGAGCAATGCCGAAGTCGGCTCACGTCTCGTCTGCAAACAATGATATGTAACCAGGCCCACACACAATATGTGCACGAGAGTGCCAAGCCCGAGAGTCAGCCAGGCTACGGCCGTTATACTATGCCACCCGTAAAACATTGTTACTCACTCTTGCACATTCATAAATACCTGAACAGCAATACTCCATTTCCGGCGTTACTCCGGGACGTTACTATTCCGGTATCCAGAAAGTTTCCTGCTCTGTTACCGGCCGCGGTTCGCCTTCTGTATCAATGGCAATTGTTGTAGCAATATTCTGTTCCGGATGTAACGGCAGCCCCTCAATCAATAGCCGCCGGCCATCCTTGCGCCATGACAGTTCCTTTCCGCTGGAAAGCAACCGCACCCGCTTAACCGGATTGGCAAGCTCTGCAAAGCACACCCCGGCCGGATGCGGATTAAACACATGCAGATAAAGTGCCGGCCCCTTGACCGTTACATTGCCATAGTTATTCCAGCCAAACGAACTGCGCCCGCTGTTTGCAAGAAACTCACGACGGTCTTTAAGCCATTCCCCGACCGCACGGATGATGGTTGAACTTTCTTCCGGCAGACTGCCGTCACCGCGCGGCCCGACATTCAGCAGCAGATTCCCGCCGTTTCCGGCGGTCGCGGTCAAAAGCCGCACCACATCTTTCGGATTTTTCCAGTTACTGTCACCGGCGTGATATCCCCAATTGTCGTTGAGCGTCATGCACGCTTCCCAAGGTCCTTCTTTTGCCCGGGTGGTTTGCTCTGACACACGGAAATCCCAGCAATCTTCAGCATCATCGCACATCCGCTCGTTAATCATTATTCCCGGTTGCAGTGCTTTGGCTAATCGGTTCACCTCCGGGCCGTCAAACGGCCGCGGCAAACAGCCGTCCCACCACAACACATCAATCCGGCCGTAATTACTCATCAGCTCACGCACCTGCTCACGCACATACACACGCATCCGTTCATGCGCCTGAGCGTCGGGCCACTCGCGCGGCCAGTCACGCGCGGTGGATGACGGATAATCCGGATGAAACCAATCCGCAGCAGAAAGATACAAACCTATCCGCAATCCATGTCTGCGGGCGGCCGTGGTGATTTCCTCCACAAAGTCGCGGTCCGCGCCCATAGCGATGCTGTTGCGTTCCGACGTGGCAGTCCGCCACATGCAATAACCGTCATGATGACGGGTGGTCAGAACGATATAGCCCATCCCGCCGTCAACCGCCAGTTGACAAAGGGCATCCGCATCAAATTCACGCGGATTGAATTTACGGCAGTAACCTGAATCATATTCCGGTTGAGCGATGCATTCGCGATTAGCCACCCATTCACCGCGGGCGGCCAGTGAATACGGCCCGAAATGCACAAACATGCCGTAACGCGCCTCATTAAACCAACTACTTCCCATTACCTCTCTCCTTATCCCTGCCTGTCTTCCGTAGGTCTCCTGTCTTCAGTCCTCAGTAGGTCTCCTGTCTTCAGTCTTCAGCCAGCCTCTGCCGGGAACAGCCGTGCCGGCGTTTCATTTAATAGCGCACGGGCGACACCCAGCGCGCCCTGCTCATCCATCAATCCGGCGTTAATCCGTTCATCGAGTACACCGGCGAGGACCTGTCTGGTCATATCGAGCCGCGCACAGGTCCATTCGGCGCACCAGCCATCACTGAAAAACCCGCATAGTCTGGAAAGCGGCACCATATCAAGACGGCGCTGCAAGGCGCGGTGCATCACTGAAGGATAAAACGTATGCCACCAGAATCCCGCCAGTGAAATATTAGCGTAACCCAGGGTCAATGCGCAAAGTAACGGCTCATCCGGCTCATAGCCGTTGAGAATATTAAAATGGATTCCGGGGAAAGCGGCAGCCAGCAAAGCAAAGGTTGCAGCAAACCGGCCGGCCCGCTGCACGGGATGCGGACGGCCGCCGGAAAGAAACTGGCATCCATAGCAGAGCTGGACTGTTGCCACGCGCCCATTGACCGCTTCACATGTCATCCGCAGCAAGGCCGCATCCAATACAGCGGTCTGCGCTGAATCAAGCGCCTCACCCTGAGATGCCGCCTTCAGCAAGACGTCAATCACTGTATCTGAAACCGGGGAGAAATCGATCATGGCAGAAACCCACGCCACCAGCACCGGATGTTTTTCAAAGTCAAACCGGTCATAGAAAGTTTTCACAGCGGCACGCATGGCGGCTGCCGAACAAACCTTGCATCCGGTGCGTTTTTCCAGAAGACTCAAGCGGTCGGCCCACGGCATGTATTCGCGCCAGGTGCCCAACGGGCTGCTTTCGATGGTAGGCTGCAGTACTACACGCGGGTTACTGTTCAATACCGTTGCGGTCTTATCAGTACTGCTCAGTACACGGCACAGGTTATATCGGGCAAAAAGCGCCCCGCCCCAGCCGGGCTGTGCGCTGCGCGCAGCATGGGCGGCTTCAATCCGCGCCCAGCTACTGGCGGATGGTTCTTCGGTAACTCCATACATTTCAGAGAAAATTCTTTCGGCCATTCTGCCGAAGCCGGTGTAACGCACTGCGGGCCAGGCATCCAGCACTGATTGCGAAACCTCTCCGGCATGATGCAGTTTCTCACTCTTCCACAGTATATCTTCTGCAACATCTGCCGCCCGTAAAGGATAGCGGACCATATGATACAGCAGCAGATCGGCGGCGCGCGCCGACTGCAACTGCCCGGCCGCCAGATGCGAATGAACATCAATCGCCGTCACTGCGCATAATTGATTATATAAACGTTTTCGTAATTCCGCCATAGTGTAAGTCCCGTCAATCAGTCGCCGCGATCCGGCGCCTGCGTACTTCATACAACGCCAGCGCCGCGGCCACCGCCGCATTTAAAGAGCTGACGCGACCATAAAGCGGCAGACTTATTACACGGTCGCAGGTATCCTTTACCAGCCGCCCGAGCCCCTTGCCTTCCGCGCCGACCACAATGCCCCATGGACCGCTCAGATCGCAAGCCGCCACCGGTTCAGACTCCGGCCCGGCATCCAGTCCGGCAAACCAGACCCCCTCCTCCTTAAGCTGCCGGATTGCCTGCACCAGATTAACCACAATTGCCACAGGCACATGTTCGGCCGCACCGGCGGATGCCCGGATTGCCGCCGGCGTAACATGCGCCGCACGGTCTTTGGGAATCAGCACCGCAGTAACTCCGGCAGCTTCTGCCGAACGCAGCAGCCCCCCCACATTTTGCGGGTCTTCAAGATGGTCAAGACATAACAACAGCGTTTCCTTACCGGCATTACGCACCAGCTCAATCACATCGCTAAGATTCAAGTACCGGTAGGGTCCGGCCTGAATGGCGACACCCTGATGATTGCCGTCAGACACCATGCGGTCAAGCTCCGCGGGGGCGCTTTCAATAATGTCGGCCCCGGCCGCCTGTGCCAGCTCAATTATATCGGTAAGATCGGGCGTCACCACAGCGCGTTCACTGACCCATAAGCGCTCAATCTTCCGGTGTCCCGCACGCAGCACCTCGCGCACCGGCTGCCGGCCGTAGATGTAGTCATTCCCTGTATTCCGGCGGCCATGCCCCGGCTGACGACGCCGTCGTTTTGCATCATGCTTTCTCATTATGCAACCTGCCGTAAGAACTGGTGCTGCGCTTCGGCAATTTCCGCACCGGAAGCCACGGTAAAGGCAACCGCATACGGCTGCATGAAGAAATCCTGAATACGTTCAATCTTCACGGCATCTTCGATACGTGAAACCGCCAGTGTCAGCAGATAACGCGCGGTTTGATATGTCACAGGAAAGACGCCCCAATGCTGACAGCATATCGGTGCCAGAATCTTGACAGCTTCGACCGACGGCGCGGCTTTTAGCAGCGGAAGATACGGCAGTTGGTAAAAGGCCGACCATAGCCCGCCAAGCTGCTCCATGGTGACCCAGCCGCGCTCGACAGCCACCCGGTCAACTGCATTGCCCTGCGCCGCCGCCCGTGCTTCCGTGAGCTGCGCATCCGTCAACCAGCCTTCATCCACCATCCGCTGTTGTAACCGATCATTCATAACGCCCTCCGCAAAAAAATCTATCGATAGTACTAGCCTGCGACAAACCATCCTGTCAGTCAAGTTCACACCGGCACCAATTTACCAGGAAGATTCCCCGCGCCGATTACCGCAATCTTGATTGGCATATATGCTCCTTTTGCATTCACTTCCGTTCTGTCAAAAACTACACCCCGGCTGCGGAACAAACCAGCATTTCATCCTAAGGTATTAGTAGTTAGTCGTTAGGCATTAGCCTGATCTATTCATCAACAAAAATCCATGATTCACTTGCAGATAAATTTTTACCACCCGCGTCGCTCAGCTCCGCTGGAGTACACGGAGACCACGGAGGGGGAGAAAAGTATTAATATTATATTTGTTTCTCCAGTATTATTTATTCCACCGATTCTTCTATAAGCTTCCGCGTTGCAAGTCATAATCCCACTCCGTGCTCTCTGTGTACTCCAGTGAACGCAGTGAACGGGTGGTTAAAACCTCTCCTCATGAATAATTCAGGTTAGGGCCTATTAAAGACACCATATATTGCAGTTACATACCACTGAACCATAGTCCCCTTACTTCTGGATTCCAGCGCCTAGCTACTAACCCCTAGCCCCTATAGAATTTCTGGCCGTACCCTGATCTTCCGTTCAGCTCACAAACAGCCGGGTGGTGGCGAACTTCGGGTCACATGTCAGGTTCACCCCAAGCTGCCTGAGCCCCTTCTCGTCGCCCGGTGCCGGCAGATGGGTTAAATGCACTTCGCAACCACGCAATGCTTTCAACTGCTCGATCGCCAGGCCGGCCATATGATTGTTGGTGGAGCAGATACTGAGTGCTATCAGCGTTTCCTCCAAATCCAGACTGATCGTCTTGCGTTCAAGAATATCCTTCTTGAGGCCGGCAATCGATTCCACAATATTGGGGCTTAATAAATGCAGTTGTTTGGGAATTCCGGCCAGATTCTTTATGGCATTCAACACCACAGCGGAGGCGGCATGCAGCAATGCGCTGTTATGGCCGGTGACAATCTCCCCCGAAGGCATTTTTAACGCCGCACCGCAGAAAACTGTCGGCGCATCCTCGGCGGCCAACTCTTCGGCTTCCTCCTTTTCAGCCGCACGGCGGGCTGGCAGCACCACATCACGGTCTTCCGGCTTTAGGCCGAATTCCTCCATCAATGTACCCACTTTATTGAGCGTGGCGGAATCACAAAAGCCCATTACCGCCTCACAGGCATAGCGGTGCCAGCGGCGCAGAATCTCCTGCTTGCCGGCTTCACAGGCCAGCTCGTCATTGATTATGGCATAACCGGCGCGGTTGACACCCATGTCGGTAGGAGAACTGTACGGTGAAACAGCCCCGGTAATCCGCTCGATTATCCGCTGCAGCAAAGGAAAGGCTTCGACGTCACGGTTGTAGTTTACCGCTGTTTTGCCATAAGCCTGCAGATGAAACGGATCAATCATGTTCACATCGCGCAAGTCGGCCGTAGCGGCTTCATACGCGGCATTCACCGGATGGCGCAACGGCAGATTCCAGACAGGAAATGTTTCAAACTTGGCATAACCGACCTGATTGCCGCGATGCGCCTCATGGTATAGCTGCGAAAGACAGGTTGCCAGCTTACCGCTGCAAGGCCCGGGGGCGGTAACCACCACCAGCGGACGGGTTGTTTCAATGTAGGCATTACTGCCGTAGCCGGCATCGCTGACAATTAAATCCACATCCGCCGGATAACCTTCAATCACCCCGTGCGTATAAACGCGGATTCCGCGCCGTTCAAGACGTTTCTGAAAAAGCACCGCACCGGCCTGGCCGCTGAAGCGGGTGATGACCACCGCGCAAATATCCAGCCCCCAGTCACGCAGATCATCAATAAGCTTAAACGCATCCGCGTCATAAGTGATTCCGAAATCGGCACGAATCTTCTTGCGCTCAATATCGCCGGCATGAATGCACAGAATAATGTCGACACGGTCTTTCAACTGCCGCAACAGGCGCATTTTGATATTCGGGTCAAAACCCGGAAGCACCCGTGAGGCGTGCTGATCAAACAACAGCTTGCCGCCGAATTCCAGATAAAGCTTGCCGCCCATCTCATCCATACGTTGGACAATGGCGGCACTTTGTTCTGAAAGATAGACGTCTGAATCAAATGCCCGGTCTGTCGGCTGCGGAAACAATGAAATCTGCAAATCTTCCCCCGTTTTTGGGATTCTTATATATCACATACTGTCGGGCAGACGCAAGCGTCCGCGAAAACGATTATTACGCTCGTCAACATCCGGCACTCCGCGCACCTCGGCATGCACATCCAGCATCCAGCCCGGCGGCGGCATTGGAATGCCCGGAAAAACCCACTCGGGACGCGCGACCGCTCCCGGGGTGAGACGCAAAACCGTGGTCATGGGCGGATTGTCTTCAAACTGCATAGTCACCAATACGTCATGAGCGGTTGCCGCACCGCGGTTGGCAAGCGGAGAGACCACCACCAGGCGGCCGTCACTCATCCGGCGCAGATACGGAATCATTACCACCACGTCCACTCCGGCAGGCATATTCAAGGCGCGACCGGCATCGATCAGGCCGCGCTCCTGATCGGTTGCACCGAGTGCGGTTTCACGCAGCCGCCTGATCGCATCCGCGGAAGAAAGCCGGCCCTGGGAAACCAGCAGCGCCAACGCCCCGGTCACCAGCGGCGCTGAGGCGGAGGTTCCGGAGAAACCGGTGGATTCACCGGCCGGCGCGGCCGCCGCCAGCCCCAGTCCGGGCGCAAGTAATGCCAGATTGGCGCCGGTATTCGAAAACGGCAGCCGCCGCCCTGAGGCATCCGAAGCCCCCACGGCCAGCACACCATCATACGCTGCCGGAAAATGCAATACCCCGCGACCGTCATTCCCCGCCGCCGCCACAATCAGCACACCGCTGCGCAAAGCATGCTCAACAGCCTGCTGCAACAGCGGACTGCTTTCACGCGAACCGATACTTAAATTGATTATCTGCGCCCCCTGCTCCACTGCATCCACCAGAGCCTTGGCCAGCGTAAAGGCGTCCCCGGTACCATCAGCGCCGACCACCGGATAACTCAAGAATTCCGCCCCCGGCGCGACACCGCTTTCAGAATCAGCCATCCCGGCCAGCAGAGATGCCACCGCGGTTCCGTGCAGCAAAGCTGCATTGTCATCAAGCGCGGCCGAAGCAAACGGCTCCATCATACGTAACCGCGCGGAAGCGCGCAGCGCAGACCGGTCAATATGTCCGTCCAGCAGCGCAATTACTGCACCCGCCCCCATTTGCGGATTCCACTCATAAAGCCCCATCAGCGGCAGCACCTGCTCGCCGACACCAAGATACGGTCCTTCGTCAGGTGCCTCACCTTCAACCTCATCCTCAATCGGCGGAACATACACCCGGTGATTATCATAATTACCGGTAGGTGCCGGCAGACGGCGCAACACCGCATCGAGCTGTCCTGCGGTCGTTTCACGCACCCGCACCGCATTGGCAAAATCCATCCGGTCGGCTATTTCGAGCCCGGCGGCGGTTGCTTCGGTTATAAAGCGATCGCGTTCGGCAGCGTTGAAAAACGTCAGAATCCGTTCGCCGGGCACCACATTGGCGGCAGGCGGTTCCGCCGGAGCAGCCGGGCGGGC
>PXDI01000134.1 GCA_003565095.1 PVC group bacterium
TGACATATCCGTTAACCTTTCTTCCACAAGATCAAGCTATTTCCCCTGTTTGAAATGCGGTTTAGCCACAATTCATATGCGCCGGATATTTGCCGGTTGTTAGAATTGTGTTAGGCAAGGGGCTTTGAATTAATCTTGAAATGACGAATTCAGGTTAAATGATGAAGGTACATATGACAACGATGACAGTTACAGATTTCAAAGCGCACGTGCTTCAGGCACTGAACCGGGGCGCGCAATGCGGCGAGCCGGTAATATTAACCAAACGCGGGAAAGCTTTTGCCGCAGAATGTAAAACCGGAAATCTGTTGGCCGTTGTTCCGGTCGGCGGATAAAAGCCATACCAACATGTCGCGACCAAAAAAATGAATTAAGCGGACGGACCCCTTGGCCCACTCCTTGGTGCCTTTAAGTCACTCATTCTACTTTGCTATTGTGTATGAAGTCGACGATTCGGCGGCATGAAGCCGGCGATTGGCTCCGGCAACAAGATCGCTCTCGTAGATGTTCCAGTCGTGGAGCGTGGCCGGATCAAAATCAGCGCCATTGGGCCAGATAATTGTTCGTGCAACTTCGTCAATCCGCACCTGCGCGAACAATGCCGGGTCCTTTAACGGCCCAAACAGTTCCCCCTCAAGAACAGGTTGGAAATTAATGGTCTGCTCTTTGCCATCGTCAAAGATTAGTCTTAACTTGTAATCTCCAACCACCTCAACAGATGTCACCGCATATATTTCGTGTTGCATTATTTTCTCTCCTACTGCAAAGGCTGGATCGCTTTGGGCAAACGGCCGGCCTGCAAAAAATGCCAGGCGTTAAGCAATTCATCCCGGTGCAACTCCACCCATGCCTGAACAAGGCGGGCTTGCTTCCGTGGAAGATTGCCCGCAAGGCAATCCCCGCTTTCAATTCCAAACACGGCTACATGGCCTTGGTAATATGCATGAAAATGCGGAAGGCTATGCTGCGCCTCTATCTCCATGAACATCCGAATGATAATTCCAAAAAAACGGCTAATTTCCGGCATCGCATGCCTCTATTCAACTTATAAATCAAGATATTTAGTTGATGTTCTTAACATGTTTCGCTCCGCCCTTTTCAAAACACCAACTGTTCTGTTGTTATAAAGCGTGTTTTTCCGTGAAATGTAAAGCCGGAAATCAGTTGGCCGTTGTTCCGGTCGGCGGATCAAAGCCATACCAACATGTCGCGACCAAAATACATAATTAGGCGGAACCCTTGGCCTTGCCCTGACCCCTTGGACCCCTTCTCACGTCAAAACTATTTGGCAAAAAAAACGCCCCGCCGGAGCGGGGCGTTTTCGGGTCAATCACCTTGAAACAGCTCAGAAGCCATACTGGGTCACCGGCACAAAGCCGATCGACTTTACAATTTCCTCGCCTTCCGGAGTCAGATGCAATGTCATCAACTTGTACAGGTTGCTTCCAAGCTTGGGATAGCCGTTGGTGAACATGTACAACGCACGGGCGATGGGATAATCGCCGGCGATGATATTGCGCTCAGTCGCTTCAATACCATTAATTTTCAGAGCCTTGACTGTTTCATCAACAAAGCCCAGCCCGGCATATCCGATCGCCGCCGGAGTGGTCTGTACGCGCTGACGCACCGCACCGTTGCTGCCGACATATTCGGCGCTGCCGTGAATCTGCTCTTTCTGCATCACGATTTCGTTGAATGTTTCATAAGTGCCGCTGTTCGTGTCACGGCTGACAAAGACGATCGCCATATCCGGTCCGCCAACCTGACGCCAGTTGGTGATCTCACCCTTGTAGATCTTGCGTACCTGCTCGAGGGTTAGGTCGCCTACCGGATTGCTGGGATGCACCAGAACCGGCAGACCGTCCAGCGCCACAACATGCACCACCGGCGTGACGCCATTATCAACACACGCCTTGAATTCTGTATCGCGCATGAAACGCGACATCATGCCGACCTGAATCGTGTTGTTGACTATTCCGCGTGCTCCGTTACCACTGCCGGATTCACTAACCGTCACATTCACGCCCGGATTGTTCTTCATGAAGAACTCGGCAAACGCCTTGCCGATCGGACCGACAGTTGTTGATCCGTCGATTACAATCTGATCCTGCGCCTGGGCATTTATCATGCCCGCCGCCATTACTGCCGCTATCACTACTCTACCTGCTTTCATCCTTCTCTCCTCTTGTTTTGCGGTCAGGACTATCCATCCCGCTGTTTACAAATCCCTGCCAGCATCAAATCCGGCTGTTGATGCGTTATTATGCGACTGTTAGATTTCTATTAGGCAGCTCGGTGCTGCACAGATCATAAATCCGATGCTTAACGATGCAGGTGTTAATTTGCTGCTGCCAGACATAGCGTTCATCTGCCGGTTGGATCAGCCGGTAATATGCCGAATCGGATTGACGCGAAGACGGGACCTTGAGGATTTCATTGCGTAGCTTGCTTCCAACCGGTTTAAGTTCCCGCACTTGACCTGAATGCACCATACTTCTGAGCACCCGGCGAAGCCTGAAGGGCGTAACCCCCAGCGTTTGCGCCATTACAGTGGCATTTGCCGCATGACGTTGTTTCAAATAAACCCGGATCTGCCGCTTCAAAGACTCTCCCCGTCCCTGTATATCTTCAACCATTTACTCTCCCCTAAATATTTCTTTGCCGGAATTTATGCGACAAAGTGGCTAACATATGATGATAGGGTTGTTAGAAATCCGTGAGTTCGAAAAAAGCACGGATCTTATGATTGCCGAGGCGGGCGCCTTTATTCGCTCGACAAGCACTGCAAGGACATTTGATACTTCGCGTATATAAACATTATCGATACAGGAGGTTCTTTGTGAAAGTATTGTATGGCCGTTATTTAGTTGGCTGGATGGGGCGGCAGAGCGGCAGCCCGGAAAGGAGAACGCTATCCCAGGACAGGCGGGGCAAGTCATTGAGTGCTTGCTTCCTGAACGCTATCAATCTACGGTTTCAAAAGCTTCGGGTGGTACACTTTGTGATTGCCGGAGTGGTACACTTTCCGATTGCCGCCAGCACCGTGCCCAAACCGTGCTGAGAATACGAGGACAGATAGATAAATTTATGGGGATATTTTATCCCCATTTTTCCTTGCCGAAGTTAAAGTTCATTGAACAGATGGTATTCGGCATACAGGCATCCAAGGAATATACGACAAAACAATGCTCAAACTTTACTGCCGGGCTTTACCTAAAAAAAATGGGGAAAGTCCAAATGAAGAATATATTGAAATGGCCCAAACTCTGGAGTAGGGTAATGTCATGAATACAGATTGGTTAAATTGTGCAGACGTAGAAAGAGACCCCGGCAGAGTCAGTGGCGTATGGGTTTTCAAAGGGACGCGTGTTCCCGTGCGCGCCCTTTTTGAGAACCTTGAGGAAGGCGCTTCCGTGGATGATTTTCTCGAGTGGTTTCCCGATGTCACAAGGCAACAAGCCGATGCGGTTCTGGAGTATGTTTCCGCTGATCTTCGAGTGGCTGTACCGGCATGAAGGTACTGTTTGACCAAGGCACTCCAGTACCGTTGAGGCGCTTTCTTCACCCGCATGTGGTTGATACGGCTGGCGAACGTGGGTGGTCCCGTCTGCGAAACGGAGATCTTCTCGATCAGGCAGAGGCAAGTCGCTACGATGCTTTCATCACAACCGACACGAATCTCCGGTATCAGCAGAATCTGACCAATAGAGTACTCCGGATTCTTGTTCTGACAACGACCTCGTGGCCACGGATTCGAGAGAAGACGGATGAAGTTATGCATGCTCTTGAAAATCTTGCCGAGGGCGGATACGTTGAATTGGAGATATGAAGGTCGAACAAGCAAAGTTCTGATTCACGACGTCCACTAAAGGCACACGTTCCCGTACCACTCATTCCAAGACTCCGCTTATTAATGCTGACTTATCCTATATCAGTTTCCGTGCCAGCATTGCAGTACCCGCCAGTAATGAGCACAAACTCTTGCAATAGAATATGATGCAGAAGTCGTTACAGAGAAGCCGAGCCGCACATTGGTCGCTTATATGCGACTTTCTTGTCGGCTTTATGTTGCATTGAAGCGACCAATCGGACTACAGGAGACTGCGAGAGCGAGGGATAAACACCTGTGGCGCAGGAGCCATAGACCACCTGTCCCCTGCGGACAGTGGCTCCGTGATAACTTTTTTTGCCAATTTTTCAACAGGCTGAAAAATGGTAGTCTGACAGCTAATTCAAGCAATAAAGCGTTTATCCGAGCGGATGCTTCCAACATGCGCACCGGAGGCTTCAAGCCAGCCACTTTTAACCTGTTGCTGCTGATCGAAAAGCGGCACATACGGCTTGATATCAAGCAGCGGTGTACCGTCAAGAATGTCGACATTTGATATGCACAACCGCCCATTCTCGACCCTTTCCAGTTCGACAACCGAGAGGCCAATCGGATTGGGACGCCGCGGTGCGCGTGTGGCAAACAGACCGCGCGTAACATTATCCATAAAGGGCTTTACCTCCAGCTCGTAACCGTCGCTGCAATGTAAATGGTAAAGCAGAATGATGTGCGAAAAGCCGTCAAGATCTTTCAAGCCGGCGCGGTATTCTTCAAAAACCTCTACCATACCCTTTATACCGCGCGCTCCAGCCGGCTGAATCGGCATGCCGGATAATTCCTTGAACGGACTGTGAATAATGCCGATCGGTTTGCATTCCATAGTTGGTCCCTGATTCATGACGTTTCTTTATATGCCATCGGTGCTGCGCTTGCAAGCAGCTTACAACCAACACGGAATATCCATCTGTCAAGTTGGACTGTTTTCTATCGAGTTGCCGGTCTTTTCGCGGTCTCCCTGCTTCACGGCTTCCTTGCGTTGCCACTCCCGGACATAACGCAAAACCGAATGAAGCGCGCGTGACGCATACGTGTTATCGGGTGTCTCTTTTTCAAGCTCCGCTATTCCTATAAGATCATACACGTTGATCCATGCGCCATCAATATCGACCTCCAGCATCGGATTCAGGATGTAGCGTCCGCGTTGCACGCGTACGAAAAGCCGGCGATTGTAAAGATCGTCTCTGCGGACCTCGTTTTTCGACAGAATGCTTGACAGATACGGTCTCTTCCGCCTGCGCTCGGGAATCACATGCTCCGGAAAATACCGCAGCGCGTGAACGAAATCGGCGGTCTCGAAAGCCGGCAGCGACCTGCGGGTCTTGATCCGGGCAATGTCCTGAAACAGCGCAATCATGGATTGCAGAACAAAAAATTCCATCAGTTTTTGATCGATCTTGATCATGCGCTCCCGCACTTTTACCTTAAGGCTGCTCGGCGCAAGCAAAGGATAGATGGCGCCGATATGCCTGAGGGCGTACTCTTTGGAGCGATACGCTTCCAGCAGGGCAATCTGCAACGGGTTGCGCCCCCAATTGTCGCGCAGATTGCGGTGCGCACCCGACTTGACCAGCATGGCGGCCAGATCCGTCCGCCCGAGTCTGGACGCAATCATAAGCGGCGTTCGATTCATCTGGTCTCTGAAATCCAGTCCGTAACGTTCGAGCTTTCGCAAGAGCTCCCGTCCGGCAGGGTCCGCGTAGTCCTTCTGGTATCGCTCCTCCATTTTGCGCAGAGCGCTGAACGGCTCTTCCGCCTGCTTGAATCCGAGGCGCACCAGTTCGTTAAAGATCGACGGCACATGGTGGATCAACGCATAAGCAAAAAGTTCGAGCTTGGCCTGACGATTGAAGCGGTCGGGATTTAACGCTTCCTTTTTTAATTCATCGAGCTGATCGGGCGTCAGGACGCGCCACGGCACTTCTTCCGTGACCAGAATCGTCTTGCGAATCGCTTCGGCCTGTTCGGCCTTGCCCTGCATTTCCAGCCGCCGCGCCTCTTCCTTCCACTCATCGTCCGAAGACGCCTGGACCTTGACGGTCATTTCGCCCTTCAGCTCGGCCAGTCCAAGCAGGCGCCATAAGCGGTGACGCGTGAGCGCTTCGATAAGATACACGTTGCGTACGGCGCGAGTCAGCGCCACGTAGAGAGCGTTCGTATAAAACTTATAAGCTTCGAGGGATTTGTCGGTTTTATCGGACGCGCGGGCGTACCGCAAGTCTTTCGTCAGGTCGTCCGCGGTAACGCCCGCGGTAATAGCGTCAAAAGCGCGCGCATTGTTCGACACACAGTTCAGCAGCACGATATTTTCGTATTCCAAGCCTTTGGCCTCCTGAACGGAAAACACCAACGGTGTATGAAAATCTCTTCTTGCTTCCGGTTTGTCCTCTTCCCGCATGACAATCACGGCCACACGCGTTGACCGTGAAGTTTTTTTGTCGATATTGCTCCGGGTCTTCGGACTGTCATACACCAGCTCGACGGTACCGGAACGTTCCGATATGGATTTGACAAGGTAGTTGCTTTCGCGATCAATCGAACCGAAGCGCGCGTTCTTAACCAGCAGCAGACGATTGGCCGTTTCGGTCACTTCGGGTGAATTGCGGTAGTTGGTATCGAGGACGCGGATGATTTCGGCCCGGCCCTTGGCACGCTTCTCGTAGAACATGGTTTTAACCTTGGACCAGGAAAAGAAGTTGGGGTGAACGATCTGGTTCGAATCACCGCACAACACAAAACTCTCCGGCTGCCGCACGGATTGCAGGATCAATTGAAGCTGGACATTGGTGATGTCCTGCACCTCGTCCACGACCGCGAAATCGTAGCGGGGCCGGCATAAAGAGCGGTACTCGAATGCGATCAGATTCGGATCGTACCAGCCGCTTGCCTTGAGCCAGCCGCGATAGCGTTGAAACAATGCGTAGACGCCCGCCCGCCGGTCATGGGGAAAGATTGATTGGCGTACTCCAAGCGACAGGTATTCGTCAAGGTCCAGACAGGCTTTATCCACTGTCATGCCCGTGAGCACGCCGTTGAATTCCTCGAACACCATATGCGCGTCTTTCAAGCCCGAACCGTGCGCATGGCGGGTGAACCAATCCGCGAAAACGCGGAACTTTACGGGGTTCCCCGGCGGAACACGGAGCGTTTCCACATATTCGCGCAGTGACAGAAAATCCACGTTCTGGCGTTCGTTTTCGTAACCATTTGAGTAGTAAAGATTCCGCGCGTTCTCTGCCAGATACGCCGAAAGCGTTACATACAGAACATCCCCGTGGAGGCATTTGAGTTTTTCGAGAGTCAGTGCGGTTTTGCCGCTGCCGGCCGCGCCGATCAGAATCAAGGGTGTTCTGAGATTAAAAGCTTCCGCCTGACGCTCGTCAAACGAAAGAATCTTGTCGAGCATGTGAAACCGGTTTTGTTTCGGGTTCACATATGGCAATGGCGCGCGATCTTCAGCAGCCAGGGCGCTTGCCGACTCCAGCGGCTCCAGCTTGCTCTCGTTTATCCTGGCACCGTTGAGGAAACGCGATTTTTCATAGGCATGTGCGCGGATGATCTCGAGCAACAACAGGTACGTGTTGCCGCCATAGGAGCCGAACCGGAACAACAGCCGGTCCGCGTCGCTCAATTTTGCGCGGTAATATGGAGTGCCCTTGAGCTTCTTTACATCGGCCGCGCGGAACTCCCCGGAGCGCAGCGCGGCGACCGTACGCTCGAACGCCTCTTTCACGCCGGCAATGTCAAGATCGGTATATTGTAAAATATTCATGTTCGTCCTTTTGAAAGCCGGACCATCTCGACGGTTTCTGCCGGCCGAAGACGAGGATGTTCGCGTCAATTGCCATTGGCTTGCATGCTGAATCCGGCTAAATTGAAAAATAAAATGGGGATTTCGGCAAATGTCAAGAAACTTGCTTTCTTCAGCTGCGAATTGCTGGGTAAATTACCCTTGCTCTGAGCACCGCGGCTGGTTATGCTCACCATGTTGTTTGTTTTTTTGATTGGCACCCGTTTTCTTTTGTCCTGCATAATTGAAGGGTAGTTTGTGAATCAGAATGTGCATTAGGCGCCGGATATCGGCACATAACACGATTATCAGACAAGGCACTATCATATGACAGAAATAATCGAAACCCACCGGTTGCGTCGTGAATACGGAACGCTTGTGGCGGTCGATGCGGCGGACTTACGCGTTGAGAGCGGACAGGTTGTAGGCTTGATTGGACCGAACGGGGCGGGCAAAACAACGCTGCTGCGCATGCTGGCAACACTGCTGAGACCAACAGATGGAGACGTGCGCATTGCCGGTTATGATGCCCGCACTGAATTCCTTCAGATTCGTCGCCATCTCGGATTCATGCCGGATTTTTTCAATTTATATAGCGATTTGACGCTTCGTGAAACCCTTGGATTCTTTGCCGACGCATACGGTGTTGAACGGCATACCATTCCTAAGCGCATTGACGAAACTCTGCATACAGTGGATTTACACGCAAAAGGCCATGAGCTGGTTCGCAATCTTTCGCGCGGCATGACGCAACGGTTGGGATTGGGGACACTGCTTGTGCGTGATCCGCGGGTATTGTTACTGGATGAGCCGGCATCCGGATTGGATCCGTTGGCGCGAATGCAGTTGCGCGATATCCTGCGGAAACTGCGCAACGAGGGACGGACGGTGGTTGTCTCTTCACATATTCTTCCGGAACTAGAAGGATTTTGCACAGATATGATTGTGATGGACCGCGGACAGATAATGGCCAGCGGGAGCGTTGAGGATATAGCGCGCAAACTGAAGAGCGGGCGCACTTTCGTTATTGGCGTGAAGGGCAGCGCTGAAGCAGCAAAAGCCATACTTGAGCAATCTACGGAGTTACTGGTGGAAGCGAAGGCAGACACCGAATTGCTGGTCGAGGTGGCGGAGAGTGAGTTCGACGAATCTGAATTGGTGCAGATACTGGTACAGGCGGGAGTCCGCATTACAAAATTCTGTGAGCAACGGCATGGTATTGAAGATATTTTCATGATGATATCCGGGCAGAACTCCCAAAGAACCGGAACTAGCCGCGAGGAGGGTGTGTTATGATAAAGAATGCCCTGATCAGACGCTATGCCGTGTCCGCGTTACGGCCGCAATATATCTGGGTGAATATTGGAATATATGGCATAGGCCTGGCTTTGATCTGCATCATCAATTTGCTGGCATTGCGGTCAGGTGCGGTTTATGACGGGGAACTGCGTTTATGTTTGCGGTCTGTTTATGGTCAATTGCTGGCGATTCAGTTTCTTTTATTATGGGTTTGGGGAGGATATTCGGCCGGAAATGCGCTGCGCGACGAGATGCTCAACAAGTCATATGACTTTTTCCGGCTGTTGCCTTTGCGTCCGGGACAAAAGCTACTGGGAGTGGCTGTGGGTCGCAATTTACTTGCACTGGCACTGGCAGCTGTAACGGCTGTGGTGCAATTGGTGTTTGGTTTTGCCGGCGGGGTTCCTGTTTTTCTCCAGGCGCAAGTCGCTTTTGCCCTTATTGCAACGACGATGGTGATCTGGAATGTAGCGGTGCTATCTTCCGTACGCGTGCGGAAAGGCAAGAAACAGCGCCGCGGGATATCTGCCGTACTGCTGCTCTTTTTTGCGCTATGGATGGTTCCGATGGTCATCAATCTAATCATCCTGGTCAGTTCAGTTGTTGAACTTGAAAACTGGAAGCTGTCATTCTTCACCGCGGATTTACCAGGGCTGCTGGTCGTTGGCAGCATCGCCCTTTATCTTGCTTTATGGGCTATGCGGGGAGCAACACGACAACTAACGCGCTCTGATCAGCCTCTTTTCAGTCCGGCCGGGGCTTACATTTTTCTGAGCGGATGCCTTGCAATCGCGCTTGGTTTATTCTGGCAGGAACTGACCGGACGCAATCCGAAAATGTGGTTTATGTATGCCGCCACTACACACTTTTTGATTGTCAGTATTCCGTTCGGCGTATTGCGGTCTTACGAGCAATATATGGAACTGACCTACGAATTGGCGCGGAAGCATGGAAAAGGAAAAGCGCTGGGTCTATCATTTTTTCGCGCGTCCAATCCTGTCGCATGGATCAAACTTTACGCATTGTGGGCGGCTTTCAGCGTAGGGGCTGCCGCGCTCGGCTCCGTGGAAGCAATCAGGTGGGCCGTGGTTCTTGCGGGATGTTTGTTTTTCGCGTGGGCGGTTTTTCTATTGCTCGTTGAGTTTGCGGTTGTCAGTGCGCCTAAAAACGAGAAAATCAAATTTTTTGCCGGATTTATTGCTATTGTTTATCTGGTTCTGCCGGGGGTTCTTGCCGGCATCCTGAGCGAGAGCGTGATCTTCTCGTTTTCATTTTTTGGCGTATGGGCAGCCGTGGGTGAGCGCGCCCTCGAGAGCAGCCCTAACGAGCTGATGCTGTTTGCTCCGCTGTTGCTGAATGTTCTGCTCGCTACTGTGTTTGCAATAATTATCCGGCGGCACTACAGAGGTATCATTGCGGCACGTCGTAATATGCTATAATAAACATAAACTGCTGGTAGATGTTTGTCCGGCAGGTCACGGAACTTTTTTGGAACGTGGAGAATATTCCAAAGCGCTGGACATTTCCGGGACTGTGTAATGAAGCGTCTAATCGAGCGGAAACGCACAACACTCTGAACGCCATTCGGGACAGACCCAAGATTGCCATATCAGGAGATAAGCTTGACCAAAAAGACAGGAAAACGCGAAACGCTAATTATCCGGCCGCCAAGTGAATACAGGAGTCTTTTAATCAGAGTAACCCGCGGTTGCGCCTGGAACCGCTGTAAGTTTTGCGGACTGTATCCGGCGCTGGGTGAACCCAGCCATTCTGCAAGAATGGTTTCTGAAATAAAATCTGATATTGATTTTCTTGCCGCCGCGTATTCAAGCTTTACAACCGCCTTTCTGGGTGATGCCGACCCCCTCGGAATGCCCGTCAATGATCTTGAAGCTGTTCTCCATTATCTCCGAAAACGTATTCCGGGACTTGTAAGAATTACTGCCTATGCACGGACCGCATCACTAAACAAATTAGGCTATACCGGAATCCAACGGCTGAGTCTCCAGATACTCGGCAAAGCGAGGCAGATAGCTGGGGTCTGTGGTCATTCCGTTCCAGATATTGTAGTGCAGAATATTCATAGGCAGTGTCGTGTTTTTACGTATTAATAAGAAACCGCTCCCCGGCTCCCGCCCGACCCGCATCTCCCGCCAATGCCGTAAAACCAAATCCCTGCTGGCGTGATCTATTACCGGCGTCATCAGCGCCGCATCAGGCAAACGCCCCGCCAGCCAGGCATTCAAGACCTCTTCAATATCACCTGATGTGAAAGAAATGGTTTCAATGCCCGCCACTGAAAGCATTTGCGCCATAGGCTGGAATGTCTGTGATACACTAAAAGAGATTCAGTCACGTCTTTTCGGCGCATGGGATGCATAAAGCACGACCAGTCTCTTTCTGCTGTACTCGGGTTGACATGATGCGCTCTCCACAGTCCGCGCAGTTTTCCGAGGAAAAAATTCTGGCCGGTGACGGCATCGCGATTTGCGGCGAGGAAAGCTTTATGAATTTATCTTCGGGATGAGTAAGAATGCGTTGGACCCGCCGCGCGGTAATCTGTGCGCGCTCGTCCTGCTCTTCCAGGGTGAGCACCGGTTTTGTAACCAGCTCCACAAACCGGGCGTCGTCCGCATCCTCATAATGAAACGGTTCGGCATAAATCCGCACACCCTGCCCGTCAGTCCGTCGGAAAAAGGTATAAACCGGCTTGCCGTGATCAAGAAAACGCAGATTTCCCTTACCGAAAGTGCAGCCGCAGAGATACTGAACAGCATCAACACCACAAGCGTCATTCTCGACTACCGCCACCAACTCTTCATCCACCGAACGCTCAACCAGCAGCTCACGCACTGCCACCCGTGCAACCCGGTATCCAACCGCCAACCCCGGACAGGAATGACCATGAAATTCAACCGTCTCTTCATAACTCGCGTCTGTTTTCATTTGTTCTGTTCCTTTCGTTTATCGGCACGTTTCCATGCGCCATGCCTGATTTCCAGCGACAAAGCCAGATCGTGCGCCTTCTTCATTTGTCCCACAAACAAAGGAACAAACAACGGCAGCAATGCACGCGGATCATAAAAAAGTCTACGCGGATTAAATTCGCGACAGCGCTGAACCTCGATAATACGCCGAGCCTCCTCGCTGCACAACGGAATAAAGCGCAGCAGAGTAGAGAAGAATAACACCGCCTTTTCCGGCAGGCCAATAGCAGACAGCGCCCCGGTCAAAGCAGGCAGGGGAACAACCCTGATGACATATAAATTGGCCGTAATCAAAATGAGCAGCCGCAACAACAGCAGCAACATATTAGTCAAACCCCATACAAATCCAGCACGCCATTCACCGGTTTGCTCATAGCCCGCAATCCAGAAGAGCGGTAGCATCCACGGCAGCCCCATACTCATCAAACCAAACAGCAGCGCTGTTGCGCGGTTCAAACCTTTTTGTAAATGCAGCAACAAGAGTAATGCCTGTACCGGGAACAGCACCCAATATGATTCAACAAAGAACACGCTCACGCTCAACAAGAGCAATAATGCCAGTGGCAGTAACGGCAACAGCTTGCTTTTCATTTCAAAACACCCCCGGCTGTGATCTCGCGGCAAGCACCGTCCTTAATCTGGAAAATCCGCGCTGCAAACATTTCCGCGAATCGCAAATCATGCGTGGCAAACAGCACCGCCGTACCCTCATCGGACAGTTCTCGCAACCCCTGTGCCAGTATTTCAAGATTTCCATTATCCAGCGCAACGGTTGGTTCATCAAGACACAGCAGTTTGTGCCTGCCAACCAGCAGCGAAGCCAGAGAAAGCCGCCTTTTCTCTCCGTAACTCAACGATAGCGGCAAGCGCCGCTCCATTCCAGCCAGTCCCATTCGTGTCAGAGCACGCGGCACCCCGGAATTTATCTGCGCCGGCGGACATTTACGCTGCTCCAA
>PXDI01000034.1 GCA_003565095.1 PVC group bacterium
AGCTGGATATCTTTTTTGTCCGCGGGGTAGTCCATGGCATCGAGCGCCTTGACCAGATGCGCAACAGTTTCGGGCTCGTGATACATCGGTACCAGCACGGAATATACCGGCAGGCTGCTGTTGTCCATTGCGCGCAACTCCTGCGCAGTGATTCTGATTTCGGCTGAATGCGAAAGCGAGCGGCGCGCCAGCACCAGTTTATAAACCGTAAACAGCAGGTAGAATGCAGTGGAAAGCGCCACAAAAACGCGCGCGGTTGTCCACGGTGCCAGAATTGCCGCGACAACAATCGCCGCGCAGCCGAACATGCAAAAGCGTTTTTGTGGGCGGGTGAGCGGTTCCCAGGCACTGAGTTCCGGACGCCGGTTGCGCAATGCCAGCGGATCGGGTATCTGTTGCGGTGTTGTTGTCATAAAGGATCCTGCAGTCTCCGGGCGATTACCTCAATGCGCCGGTGTTCTCCGCGCGGCAGCGGAAAAAAATCATCGGTGGAAAAATAGAGCTGCTGTTTTTCGGCATTCAGAACCGAGAACGGGTCGGCGCATGTGAGCTGGCGTGTAACGGCGTTTTGCTGGACAATCGCAACATACTGACGTGCGTCAGGGCCGTTGGGTGCCGGTACCGGCGTTATCAGCCGCAGTTGCAGGTGCGGTGCGTGCTCGCGCAGCAAATCCACCAATACGGCGAGTTCCTGTTCAAAAATGCGGGGCGGGCGGCTGCGCAATATATCCTGATGACCGAGACTCAGCAGCATGGTTCCTGCTGCGGATTCGGCGGACTGAAGAATGTGCAGCATCCGCAGCAGCCACGCATTATGTCCGCTGCCGCGTTCGGCAGACCAGTTAATGTACTCAATCCGGCGGTTGCCGGTCTTTGCCAGCAGCCGGTTGCGGCGCATTTGCGGGTCGCTGCCGGGCCGGTGCGGCAGGTCGTCCCACCAGAGCAGATTGCTGCCGCTGCCTGCCGTGGCCGTGTGCCGTGCGGGCGGCAGCCGGTCTTCAAATGCGGCCACCAGGACCAGTCGTTGGCCGTCGGCATTGTACCAGGCGTCGCCTTTCACCTCGTGCGGGACGGTTCCATACGGTGGACGGCGGATCAGAAGCTCTTCGCCGATGAGGTAATAACCGGCGTGAGTTATCCGCCATTCCATTGACGCAACAGTCTGTACATCAAGCGCCGGCAGGTGAATACGCGCGGTCTCTGCCAGCCGCTCGGCGGTCACCGAACCTTGCCGGATGCTGCCGTCATTGAAATGCAGCGTCCACTCCGCTTCAACCGGAATGCGCGGCGGGACATTCCCGCTGATCCAGATTGCGGGATACAGCACGGCGTCCGGCGCGCAGAATGCCGGCAGATATTCCAGATGGGCAGCCAGCCGGTAAAGGTGCGGAAATTCGTTTTGTGCAACGATGTTATAATTGATGCTGTCCGACAAACCGGTGTAATCCTGTACCGTCAGGGTAACCGGCATCGCTTCCTCCTGTCGCAGAATCCCCAGCCAGCGCGCTCCTTCGTGGATGCGGCCGTCCGGCAGTTGCCAGACCTGTTTGCCAAGCTGCCGGGTCCGTGCGCGTGAACGGCTGTGCAAGTCGGCCGGAATAAACACCTGCGGTGAGATATCAAAGCGGTAGCTGTCTTCAAGCCGGATGGCAAAATCGATTGCCACCGCCGCAGAGCGTTCTTCAACAAGTGCGGTTACCGGTGCTGATGGACATATCAACGCCATTGGCTCAAACGGTGCAAAATCCGTTTTTCCCGGTGGCAGCCAGCCGATTTCAAAAGCCGGACTTTCGTTAAAGCCGGCGAAAATCTCCACAAAATTCACCCCGGCCTCAAGTCTGACCGGTGTGCCGCCGCTCCATTCCTCGACTCCATGGTGTTCAATCCACTCGCCGGCGTGTATGCCGTTGACGCGCACCCCGGCGATTGGCGCATTTTTTACCGCAAAACGGTAATAGCCGGCATGTTCGCACCAAAGCGTTGCGCTCTGGCGCGCAACCCACATTGAAGGCCCGCGGCGCCGCCGCTCATCGCTTTCGGGCGGTTCCGGCCGCGAAACGGTCAGATCCGGCTCAATCACCAGCGGGATGTTCTGCCGGGATCTGGTGGCGCGCTCGAAAATGAAGCGCATCCGTGCGAAGGAGTTCGGCAGTCCGCCGCCGCCGACCGGCACAATAGCGGCGTCCATTACCGTTGTGCCGGCGGGATTGCCGGGACGTGTCAATGGGATGGTATCCAGCCCGTATTCTTCGGCGTTTTCCTCCGCCAGATAAATGCAAACAGCTTTGGCTTGCGGCAGGCCGTCCGGCAGCATTACCAGCAGATCAAGCTGCCGGTACGGTGCGGTGCTGAGGTTATGCCAGAGAAGCTTACGTCCGGCGTCGTCGCGTACCTCCAGCGGAACCCGGGGGGCTTCCGGCTGCGGGATGCGTACCGCCATCCGGCCGCTTGCGTC
Organism: PVC group bacterium; assembly: GCA_003565095.1. Taxonomy (GTDB): domain Bacteria; phylum Verrucomicrobiota; class Kiritimatiellia; order UBA8416; family PXDI01; genus PXDI01. The sequence continues at coordinate 2,456 of PXDI01000034.1, forward strand.
GGCAATGGCGGCCACCCTTGCCCGCCACGGCGCTTCCGGCACATGCCAGCGCTCCGGTACGGTTGCCGCGGCGCTCAGTGCAAAGCAAAGCACCCCCGGCAGTAAACACCGGAGCAGATTGTTATGACAATGTCTGTTCAAAAACCGGTATCCCCATATCTATAATAATAGTGTGCAAATGGGCACACATGTATCCTTAAGTACGCATGTCAACGGTTTTTCTGCGTGACAAGCGTTTCAAAACATGAACATTATATGATCGTAAAGCAAATGTATACGCCGATTGGCACATTTTGTGCAGTTTTTATGCCAAGCATTATGAAAATATACAAGAAGACACACAATGGGGGGTCCGGCGGGTTTACTTTAATCGAGCTGCTGGTGGTAATTGCCATTATCGGCATGCTGGCGGGAATGCTGCTGCCGGCGGTGCATAAGGCGCGTGAACGGGCGCGGCAGAC
>PXDI01000028.1 GCA_003565095.1 PVC group bacterium
GTTCACGCCCCAGCTCCTGCAGCAGTTTCTTCTGCACCCGCAAAAGCTTATTGATCGTTTCGATCATATGCACAGGAATCCGGATAGTGCGCGCCTGGTCTGCAATCGCCCGAGTCGCCGCCTGCCTGATCCACCAGGTGGCATAAGTACTGAACTTGTAGCCGCGCTGGTATTCAAATTTCTCCACGGCCTTCATCAGTCCGGTGTTACCCTCCTGAATCAGATCGAGGAACGAAAGTCCGCGGTTCATATATTTTTTGACAATACTGATTACCAGCCGCAGGTTGGCCTCCACCATTTCGGTGCGGGCCTGGTGGCCGTTTTGCATCCCGGTACGCAGCAACTGAAAACTTTCGAGCGCAAGATCACGTTCCATGCAGCAGCGCTCTTCAATTTCGTGAAGATGCTTGCGCACCTCACGCAGATTGGCGTCCTTCTTCTTGCTGGCCCGGGCCGCTTCCCAGCGATTGTACTCGATAAGCTTTATGCGCAACTGGCGGTAGAGCGTTTCCCCGTATTCAGCAATATTCTCTACCACTTTCTGCTTGAAGCTGAGCTGTTCAAAAAGTTCAGCGAGCTTGTCGCGGGTTTTTTGTAAGGCCGCCTCACGGCGCTTGTGCACCGCCGCAGTGCTGCGCTTGTGCGCATCGGCATACTGGCGCTCCAACTGACGGTGCAGGCGATAGATGTTCGCCTTGATCTTCGGCAGTTCAAGCATATAGTCTTCACGATTGTCCACCAGCTTGTCGACAATCACGCGGTCAAACCGCTCAACACCGGTTTCCAGCCGTTGAACAAGATCAAGATAGCATTCCGCGGCAAAGCCGAACTGATTGAAAACCTGCCGCACAATCTGCTCGGCCTTTTCGATCCGCTTGCAGATTTCCACTTCCTGCTCGCGCGTCAACAGGGGCACCTGCCCCATCTGGTGCAGATACATCCTGATCGGATCGTCAAAGAAGTCGAGCTTGTCACGGCGGCGCGCCTTGCCCTTTTTGCTGCTTTCCTTGCGGTATTTATCGACATCCGCCGACTCAATAATCTCGATCTCCATCCGGCGAAGAATATCAAGATAACCTTCAAGCTCTTCAGGATTGATTACACTGTCCGGAATGGCCTCGTTGATATCATCGAAGGTCAGAAAGCCCTGGCTTTCCGCCAGACGGATCAGCTCTTTGAGCTGTTCGTTGCGCTCTTCGCGGGTTGCCTCGTCATCAGCCTCACGTTCAGGCTGCTGCATTAAGCGCACCGCCGCTTTTTCAGCTTCAGCATGCGCCACCAGCTCATTGTCATGCAAAGCCTCTGGATCGACCGCCTCCAGCGCACCTGTTTCAGCCTGAACCTCTTCAGGCGGAGTGACCTCTGCTGCCGTGCTCGCTTTTTGCGCCCTAACCGCTTTATCCGCAACAACGGCAGCTTTTGCCTTAGACTTGACCTTGGGGGCCGCCGGCTTGCTTTTGGCCGCTGCTTTTGCCGCAACCGGTGCCTTCCTTGACGCAGCAGGCTTCTTCACCGCTTTTTTTGCAACGGTCTTTTTCGGCTTTGGCCTGGTTTTGACGGCTGCCTTCTTAGGTGCCGCTGGTTGCTTCTTAACCGCTTTTGCTGTCTTCTTTACTGCCTTCTTTACTGCCTTCTTTACTGCCTTCTTTACTGCCTTCTTTAAGGATTTCTTTACAGTTTTCTTTTTTGTTGCAGTCGAACTCTTTTTCGTCCGCGATGATGCTGCTTTCCGCGTCATGCTCAATCCTTTATCTATCCTGTTGTGCGCTTCTTACGGCCTTCTGACCGCACCTGAGCACTACCCTTCCAACCATACTAACCGCTGCAAATTATAACATTTAGCGCAACACCCACCCCCAGTCAACCATTTTTTTGACATTTCAACAGCCCCCGATGATTGACGGCGGGGCGGCGTTCGTGGTAGATATCCGGAATGAACAACACAGATAACCCCGGTCAAACCGCACATGCCCTGCGAGGCAAAGAAGTGCTCAATATAGAAATAGCCGCTCTGGAAGCAGCGCGTGACGCCCTCAACAGCGGCTTTTCCGAGACAATCGACCAAATGAAAAAAACGCTCGCCGGAGGCGGCAAGCTGGTGCTGAGCGGCCTTGGAAAGAATCTGCCGATTGCCGAGAAAATCGCGGCTACACTAACCAGCACGGGCGCCCCGGCCATAACCATGAATCCGATCCAGGCATTGCACGGCGACCTTGGCCTTGTTCAGAACGGCGATACCGTTATAGTGCTGAGTTTTTCGGGTGAAACCGAGGAGCTGGTCCATCTCATTCCAATGGTCAAACGCATGCATGTCACGGTCATCGCGATTACCGCCAAAGCCGAAAGCACTTTAGGAAAGTGTGCCGACATCGTTATCCCGCTGCCAGTCAAACGCGAGGCCTGTCCGTTTAATATGGCGCCGACAGCATCCACCACCGCCACTCTGGCCGTGGGCGATGCGCTGGCCATGACCCTGCTTGACGCGCGCGGATTCAAACAGGAAGACTACGCAAAACTGCATCCCGGCGGTGCAATCGGGCGCACACTGCTGCTAAAAGTTTCAGATATAATGCGGCATGACGAACGGCTTGCCATTGTGAAGCTCTCCGCAGTGGTCAAGGACGCCGTACTGGCAATGACCCGCGCACGGGCCGGCTCAGCCGCGGTGGTGCATGCTGACGGCAGACTAGCCGGCATCTTCACCGACGGCGACCTGCGGCGGCATATCGCGGAAGATGAAGCTATCATGGAGCGTAAAATTGCCGATGTAATGACCAGTGATCCAGTGCGGGTATGCGATAATGATTTAGCGGTGGATGTCCTCAGCATCTTCGAACAGCACAACATTGATGACGTTCCGGTGGTGGACTCCGCGGACCGGCTGGTCGGGGCGGTGGATATTCAGGATCTGCCA
>PXDI01000341.1 GCA_003565095.1 PVC group bacterium
ATGATCGTGATGCTCGATTAATTGCGCAAGAAAACAAACTGACTCTTAGCGGAACGATAGGTATTTTGCTCAAGGCAAAAGAACGGCGGTTGGTCCCGAATGTTCGCCCACTGCTGGATTCCTTGAGGGATAATCATCGTTTTTGGATATCCAATGAGATGTATACTGAGGCGCTTAGGCTTGCCGTAGAGTGAAAGAACGCGGTTTCCAACAGAGTTGTGCATTTGAAGCGGAGGATATTGCCAATGCCATAAGTCAGTAGGTATGCCCCAGTCCCTTGGGGCATACCAGAGGGGTACCCCAAGGGTTCCGGCTTCGTGCAAGCGCTACGCCGCGACACGCTGGGGCACCCCTACCAGAAAATCCGTGTTATCCGTGCAATCCGTGGTAAAAGTATTTAAGCAAACGACTTATGTGTTATTTTAGAGAGTTGATTGATAGATCCGGTTAGGGATTTTGTTTGAACAAAGTATTCTCCAAATTAAAAGAAAAGCAACAAGCCGCGCAGGCCCGTCTCGGCCCGTTTTGGTGGCACAGTGCGGTAATGTTTGTAGCGTCAAGAATGAGCGACGTGCTGCATATCGTGGTAGGGCTGTTTCTTGTCCCGCTATATGTTCCGGAGGAACAGCTTGGCGCAGTTCTCCCTTTGCTCCAACTGGGCGCTTTTTTCGGTGTGCCGCTCAAGGCGGCCGCCAAAACAACCGCACGTTATGTAACCGGCTTCAGGGTTTCAGAAGAAATCGGACGTATTAGGACTATTCTCAGGGATCTGGTCGTGTTGTCGCTTTTGGTTTCAGGTGCCGGTGCCGTTTTGATTCTTGCAGGACAATCTTTCTTTGCCGCCCGTTTGCGCTTTGATGGCCATATGGTGCCTGTTCTGGTAGGCGGAATTATTGTAGTGTCATGCTGGCGCCCCGTGCTGAATCTGGCTAACCAGGGATTAGGTCATTATTACCGCATTACTGGCGCCGTGCTGGTTGCTGGAATAGTAAGGATAATCCTTGCTTTAATGCTGATTCCTTTATTTGCTCTTGAAGGCTATCTGGCGATGCAGTTGTTCGGCGGCTTGATTGTATGCATGTTCTTGCTGCATGGTTTCGGCGCGTATTTCAAGCCGGAAGTCCAGGCTGTTTCCAATCGCGAGCTTTTGCGCGAGGTCTGGGGATATTTCCTGCCAATGCTATTGCTAACTGGCATTATGGCTTTTCAGGCCTTGATGGAGCCATGGATAATCCGTCACCGTCTGCCTGAAGTGGAGTCGGCCGCTTATTATGTTGCATCGCGGTTCGGCATGATCCCGGCTTATATTGGCGGAGCTCTGGTACATTTTTTGTTTCCGATGGTCTCTGAAAAACATGACAGAGCAGAATCGACCAGCTCGCTACAATACCAAGTGTATGGTACGGTTTTTTGTGTCGGCATTATTGTCACGACGTTATTTTTCTTTTCCGGGGAATGGTTGCTGAATATTTTTTCCGGGTGGCGCGGTTATGTTGAATATTCCGGTTTGTTATGGCAGACTTCCCTGATAGCTGTTGGGAAAAGCATTATATTGCTTTATACCCTGCACGAGGCCGCCTGCCGCCGGTTCGGATTCTTGTGGGTGCTGGTTCCGGTGATTCTGTTGGAAATTGGCGGACTTTATAGCCTGATGGGTTGGACGTTTTTTCGCGGGATATTGCCTTCGGAGTTGTGGCAGGCAGTTGATGCACTGATAGTAAGAGATATATCGTTTATTATTGGCTTTATGATAATAGCGCGTGCTATAGTGATAACAGGTATTTTGGTTAGAACGCTTGTTCCGGCAAGGTCGGAATCGGCTGTTAGTACGATAGGTAATAGAAAGTAATGATACCTTTATCTGTACCAAGTATAGAGGGCAATGAGTGGCAGTACATCAAGGAATGTCTTGATACGGCTTGGGTATCATCTGCCGGAAAATATGTTGACACGTTTGAGCGTAACATATGCGATTTTACAGGGGCGAAACATGCTGTAGCCTGCGTCAATGGTACGGCGGCATTGCATGTAGCGTTGCTGGTGGCGGGGGTTAAGCCTAACGACGAAGTGATTGTTCCAACTCTGACCTTTATTGCCCCGGTTAATGCAGTGCACTATTTGAACGCCCATCCAGTATTTATGGATTGTGATGACTTCTACAACATAGATGCGGCAAAGACGGTAGATTTCATTAAAGAAGAGACTGAAATGCGGGATGGCTTTTCCTATGATCGCGCCACCGGTCGCAGGATTTCAGCCATTATCCCTGTGCATGTTTTCGGCAATGCGGTGGATATGGCTAAGCTAAAAACAATTTGCAGTGAGAGAAATATCAAGATAATTGAGGATGCGAGCGAGAGCCTGGGTTCCCGTTACAAGCAAGATGTGCTTCATGGCTGCCATACCGGCACGGTTGGTGAGCTGGGGTGTCTTTCTTTCAACGGAAACAAAATCATGACCACCGGCGGCGGGGGGATGTTGATTACTGATAATATGGAGTATGCTCAACGTGCCCGCTATCTGACAACACAGGCAAAAGATGACGATGTTAATTATGTGCACAATGCCGTCGGTTATAATTACCGCATGACAAATGTCGCCGCCGCCATGGGTGTGGCGCAGCTTGAGAAACTCCCTGAATTTATTGAAACCAAACGGACCAACTTCGAGAAATACCGCACAGCAATAGCCGATATACCAGGGTTGTCTCTAGCGCCTGCGCCGGACTATGCCGACAGTAATTACTGGTTTTACTGCTTGCAGATAGACTCATCAATTTACGGCAGGGATCGTGATGCTTTATTGAACGATTTAGCCGGCAAGGGAATTCAGTCCCGCCCGGTCTGGGTGCCCAACCATTTGCAAAAACCTTATAAGGACTGCCGGCATTATAAAATTGAACGCGCAATTGATC
>PXDI01000377.1 GCA_003565095.1 PVC group bacterium
AAAGGTAAACAAAACCGGCCACAACAAGCTTTGGAAACAAAGCGTTTCTTTCCTCCGCGTCCCCTGACGATGCTATTGCAAGCGCACCAAGAGTCGAGAAAGGACACACTGTTACCAAATGGGAGCCTATAGCTATCGCCGAGATAAGAGCTTCGGGCTTAACTCCTTCCCCTGTCGCCGCTATAACTCCGGGCACCGCCGGGATCAGGGTAGGCAGGACGACCCCGGAAGCGCTGGAGACCAGCGACATAAGCCCGGCCATCAATGTCATCACGGGGCCTATCGTCGCTTCGGTCATCAGACCTCCCAAGGTTGTGGTCAAAACCTCCATGCCTCCGGTTTCTTCCACGATATTAATCATGACGGCCACCCCGCACACAAGCAATATCGCGGACCATGGAACGCGGGAGATGGCTTCTTTTTCCGTTGACATTCTCATAGCAAGCAAACAAGCAGCTCCGAGAAATGCTGTGAGCCCGATATCCGCTCCCATCACGATCGCCGAAATCACCGTTAATATAACGATAACTGTAATCCAATGACGCCGGGCAAAGGAGGTCGAGCTCCTTTCTTCAACTATCTTTCTGTGCGGTATCTTCCAGCCGCCTATGAGAAAATAACTGGCCAGCGCGCATATAATAGTGGCGATACTCATATCCCTCAGAAGGCTACCTGCTATTTCAAGTCCTTCCTGTCTGGCCAAGTTATTCGCGATTATTCCGGTTGGCGCTATGGGAGAGAGCCCTCCCGCATTCGAGCCCAATATGACCATTATGCATATCAGCAGGGGCGAAATATTTTCCCGGCGGGCTATGGCTAATGCCAGCGGGCTCATGATGGCTACCACGGCAATATTTCCGGGTCCTATGCCGGAAAGCAGGGCGCAACCGAAAAGCAAAAGCAAGGGCAGCAACCTGTTCCGCCCCTTTATCGCGGATATGGATTTCTTAACCAACAAATCCAAGGTGCCGTTGGCGCTTACTATGCCAAAAAAGAAACTCATCCCAAACAATATAAAAAACAGCCTGGCAGGCCAGCCGCCAATGATTGCATCAGCGCTTAGTCCGGCGGCCCGCCCGATTAGATAGGCCGTTCCAATGCTCAAAAGCCCTATATTGAGCTTTCCAAGCACACCGACGGCGATGGCCGCTGTGAAACCGATAATGCTTAACACGGCAAAATTCATGAGAAGTCGCAATCCCTGATATCATCTGACTCTATTATACGAGCACCTTCCCCCCTAAAACCGGACCGAGTTGAAAGAGAGTCCTCTGAGTAGTATATTAGTGCCTCAGACTGCCGCAACTGCCGCAAAAAACAAGAAAAATCTGCAGTTGCGGCAGAGGTGCAGGTCGAAAGTCTCAGGTGCAGGCAAGATCAGCAGTCCGGCCTGCCTGTGCGGACACGCAGACAGGTACGTCCTGCTGTACTTCGGAATAACTTGCACTTGCACTTGAGACTTTTGACTGCGGCCGGTGCTCTTTGGTTGCGGCCACCGGCCACCTTGTTGCCTTAACCTACCGCCGCTGCTGAAAAAAGCAAGAAAAATTCGAGCAGCAGCAGCGGCAGAGGTGTCAGCCACAGGCTGATCCGCCGTGGCGGAAAAGTCACAGGTGCAAGTCGCAGGTCAGATGGATCGAATTGCACTTGCACTTGAGACTTTTGACGTGCTACAAAATTGAGTGTGCAGGAGGGTTGACATTGTCCGTCGGTTCTGATATTGTTAACACATATCGCGTTGACGCGGTGATTGTGAAATATAAATATATAAGGAGGTTCATGATGTACAAATGCGGAAACATTTTGATGGTTGGCGCCATGTTGATTCCCTTGCTGGGATTGTTTTCTTGTTCTTCGGATAATTCCGACCCGCAACAAGACGAGGACCCGGATTGGGCGGCGGAACGCGAAACAATGATTCGGCAATTGCAACAGTACGGAATAACGAATAGATGCGTGTTGGAAACCATGGGTAAGGTGCGCCGTCACATGTTCATACCGGAAGATTTTCGCAGCAGGGCAACAGCCTATGGCGATCATCCTTACACAATTGGACACGGGCAAACCATTTCACAGCCCTATATTGTGGCATACATGACAGAACGGCTCAACCTGAAACCGGGCGAGAAGGTTCTGGAAATAGGTACTGGTTCGGGTTACCAGGCGGCTGTTCTCGCCGAGTGCGGAATGGAGGTCTATAGTATTGAAATCATCCCGGAGCTGGCCGAACATGCCCGTGTCGCGCTCGAAGCGGAAGGTTATGGCGATGTCCACGTTTTGACCGGCGATGGATACAAGGGCTGGCCCGAGCATAGCCCCTTTGACGCAATCATAGTCACTTGTGCGCCTGAAGCTGTTCCACAGGCATTGAAAGATCAGTTGGCCGAAGGCGGACGCATGATTATACCAGTGGGCAAAGGGGTTCAGCGCTTAGTAATCCTTCGAAAGGAGGATGGACAGATTCACAAGCACGATGACTTGCCGGTTCGATTCGTACCGATGGTCCCAGGGGAAAAAGAAGAAGAGGATTAGTGCCTCAAACGCGAAATGTTTGACCAAACGACTCAAACAATTACGGGCGACACAATCGTTAAAACGTTCATTGCCAACGTGTTAAGTGTTCAGGTGTTCAGCGTTCAAGGAAATGCCGAAGATTTTCCGGCCTTGTTTGAGAGTACATCTGTAAGTTGTTGATAATCAACGAAACCATGTTTTACTCTCAACCCTGAAAAATCCGATTGAGCGCAGCGAAATCGCGAGGCCGGGCTTGTCTGAGAGTACAGGGCCTGTTGCTCAAATCGAGATTCCTCGACTTCGCTCGGAATGACAAAACAGGGGCTGTCATCCCGAGCGAAGTCGAGGGATCTCTATTACCGGA
>PXDI01000200.1 GCA_003565095.1 PVC group bacterium
CCACTGGGGCTTTTTCAAACACAGTCATGCACCGCATCCGCATGATGACCATCATCACCACCACGCTCATCACGAGGTCTCAATGCGCAATCTGGGGGCCATCGGCGCTTCCGGCGGCATGGTACCCTGCCCCGCCGCAGTCATTATGCTGCTGTTGTCGTGGCAGTTGCGTGTTCCAGAACTGGGACTGATCTGTCTAGTCGTTTCCAGTATCGGGTTCGCAGCAACACTGGTTGTGATTGGTATTCTGGCAATTTCAGGCGCTCGGATGATTGAAAACTGGGTCGAAGCCCGCGGCGGCAGTAAACACTTCTCAATGGCAGCGATCATGCCGATCGGCGGTGGAATCCTGCTGATGCTCTTCGGCTGGCTGTTGTTGAGGATTTAATAGGGTTACAGGGTTACAAGGTTACAGGGTTACAAGGTTGCAAGGTTACAAGGTTGCAAGGTTGCAAGGTTACAAGGTTGCAAGGTTACAAGGTTGCAAGGTTACAAGGTTGCAAGGTTTATAGGGGTACAGGGGGACAAGGGAACTTTGTCGCGAGCTTTGTCGGTCTCAGCGACAGGGGGCAGGAGGCAGGGGGACAGCAGTAAAAAGCGTTCGTCGACCTTGGTCGGCGAACAAGATAATTATGAAAAAGAGATGAACTACAAAATAGTCTTGAGCCCTGAACAGAGATAATTATGAGCAAAGCTCATCACTTTCTCAAACCGGGCTCTTGGCATCTTTTTCGAGTCGGTTGTTTGAATTATTCCGCTCGCCGACCAAGGTCGACGAGCGGTGCATGAGAACGGCGTCATGAAGTCATGAAGTCACGAAGACAAAGATAACAATGGAACAACGCAGACATAACCAATTAGTCGATCGTTACGTCACAACCGATCTGCCGTTAACCGCAATTCTCGCGGATGCCCCCCACCCGCTGCCGCCGGTGGCGCAGGCATTATATGCCATCGAAGAATGCCTCAACGGCAAACGGCTGGCAAAAGATGCCCTGCGTATCGCCGAGTCGGTCGATTTGAAACACTGCGACCCGGAATTACTGCTACTCATGCTCTGTAGCTGGGCGGAACTTTCCGGACGGCTGAGCCGCATCAACGAGGCCGAAACATTGCTCCACCGGATCCGCGCACTGGTCTCGCCGACTACCCATCCTGTGATCCGTGCCCGGGTTCTGGCATTGGAAGCCGTGATGGCTCAACTTTCCGGCAATCTGCGGCAACGCGAAATGCATCTGCGCGAAGCGCTTGAGACGGTTTCCACCGGATCCCCACGCAGAAAATTCATCGTCTGGGATATCTGCCTGATGCTGGCAAGGCTGGGACGCGGTTCAGAGTCGCGTGACTTGCTAAACGAAATGATGTGGCAAAGCAATGAACGCTTTCCACCGACCGCAGTACAACTGGTTCAGTTTGTGAATGCGGTCGAAACCGGCAGCATTAAAGAGGCGGCCGACCTGCTGCCGCGCATCGCAACATCTTCCCCGCATATGCTTTTCCGCCAAGCGGCCGGCATCCCCTATCGCGGCTATCAGGCTCTGTTGCAAATCATGCACGAGGTGCCGGCCGGAGTTGAAGGCCTTTCCGGCGGCGCTCCGGCCTGGATAACCGTTACTCGCCATCTTGCTGAACGACAGCCCGAAGCCGCATTGGCTCTGGCACGCGAAGATGCCAACCGGAATCTGGCCGCAATCGTCGGAACCGGGTTTGAGGCGTTTTCGCTGATCAGAGCCGAACTTTCCGCGAAACACCCTGAAGCCGCCCTGCGGGTGCTGAATTTGCGCCACGCGCGCGGTAACGTTCATTATCTTGACGATATGTTTCGTGCCCGGGCGGAATTCCTGCGCAACAACCGTAAATCCGCCGCGGAAGTCTTTGCCAAAGCCCTGCAGGCCGTTGAAGCACACGGCGCAAAGGGCCGCCTCGATTTTGAACTGCGGCTGGCATGCGAACTGGAATATGGCGATGTGATGGAGCTGACGCGCGAAGCCACCCGCCGCGAACAGAAACACGGCAAGACCGCCGGCACAGACACGAACCCGCCACAGACATCTGTTCCCGCAGTCACGGCTGACGCCGGTCTTGGACAGAATGTCGACAATATACACCAGGAATTAATCGGCCGCGGAAGGGTCTTTCAGCAGCTTTGCGATATTATCAGCCGGTTTGCGCCGCTTGAAGCACCAGTGTTGATTACCGGCGAAACCGGTGTCGGCAAAGAGCTGGTGGCCCGCGCCCTGCATGCCGGGAGCCCGCACGCCAAAGAACCATTCATGGCACTGAACTGCGGGTCGATCACCGAAAGCCTGCTGGAGTCCGAACTTTTCGGCTATGCGCGGGGAGCATTTACCGGTGCGGTGAAGGACCACAAAGGCCTGTTTGAGGCCGCCGGAAAGGGAACCCTCTTTCTTGATGAAATCGGCAATATATCCACGCGCCTGCAACAAACGCTGCTGCGGGTGCTTGAAACCGCTGAAATCCGGCCGGTGGGCAGTTCAATAACCCGGAAAACTCACTGCCGTGTAGTTGCCGCAACCAATGTTGACCTTGAGGATGTGGCACAGGAGGGCTTATTCCGCAGCGACCTGTTATACCGCCTGCAAAGGCTGGGAATTCATGTTCCACCCTTGCGGGACAGGGCGGAAGATATCCTGCCGCTGGTGCGGCACTTTATTGACCAGGGCCGCCCGATCGGTACCCACGCCCGGCTGTCGAAAGAACTCGTGAATGCCCTGCGCGAATATCACTGGCCCGGTAATGTGCGTGAACTGAAGAATGTCATCGAACGTATGCGGCTGCTGCATTCCGATAAACTGTCATATGATATTGCAGACCTCGAGTTACGCTTCAAAGCGGCCAATGCACCGGCAAC
>PXDI01000358.1 GCA_003565095.1 PVC group bacterium
CCCCTCGGGACGTGACCCCTATGACCCCTGCCCTATGACCCGGCGGGACGTGACCCCTATGACCCGGTAGTCGGGACGTGACCCCTATGACCAACCCTATGACCAATTGAAGCCTTGCGTCTTGCAAGATCAAGCACTTTCCCCGCTGCCAGCAAAGCTTTCTGCGCTGCCGCTATCTCTGTCTCAAGCCGTTCAATCTCCTCATTGCGGTGCTGCAGCAGGTTAAGCCTTCCGGTTATGCGCTCCTGTGCCTGCATTACCGCTTCCAGCGATCCGCCGTATTTGCGTTTAAGGCGATAGATCAGGCTCATCCGCTCCTCAACAGCATGTAGATGTTCCGGATCAAGATCAATTGACTGCGCCATGCTTTCGACCGCCTGCGCCAAGGCGCGCACCTGTTCCGTAGTCGCGGCAACCTCGTTTTCCCATTCCTGCGCTTCGTCCGTCAATCCGGCCAGTTCGTGCAGCATTTTGCGCGCGCCGACCATACAGGAGAAAGCGCTGCCGTCCTCGCCGTCGAGCGCGCGGCAGATCCCGTCCGCCAGTTCAATCACCCGCTGGGCATTGGCGGCAATGGCGTGTTCACGCTCAATATCATGATCCGCCGCGCTGATCGCGGCCTGTTCAAATTCCGCAACCTGATCGCTTAATAAGGCTATCTCATGCTCAATACCGCCGCCGTCCCCATCCAGTTCAGTACGTTGCGCCAGCAAATCCTGCCACATGCGATATGCGGCGGTGTAATCATTCAGTGCAGATGTGTGTCGTCCATAAGAATCGAGGCATGCCATCTGGAATACGCGTGAAAACAAAGACTGGTGTTCATGCGGTCCGTGCATATCAACCAGCCGGTCGCCGATGTTTTTCAACAGTTGCAGAGTTACCGGACTGTCATTGACGTGGTTTTTGCCGCTGCCGGCGGCGTTGATGCTGCGCCGGATCACCAGTTGTCCGTCTTCGCACGTCGGCAGGCCGGCTTCTTCAAGCAGGCGGTTGACTGTTGCGCAGTCGGGCGGTTCGAATACCGCATCGACATTACAGGAGTCAGCGCCCGAACGGATTAATGAGCGGTCGGCGCGTTCACCCAGCAGCAGGTTCAATGCACCAATGATGACCGATTTGCCGGCGCCGGTTTCACCGGTAACGGTGTTGAGCCCCGGCTGCCACTCAACTATGGCATCATCCACCACCGCCAGATTCCGCACTCTCAACATTCTTAACACGACTGTCCCCGCAAGTCTTTTCCAAGTTGCCCGGTCACCCCGGTCCATTAATGTTCAACAATGCTCCAGACTAAAGAATACACGGCGCTTCCGCAAGTTCAGAACTTTTTACTTTAGCAGTGCCGCCGCCGGCCGCCGGTTATCGCGGCTGGCTGGATACTGTAGACTGCCGCTCTGCCATTATGATGGGTGAAATCGGGCTTGGCGGATGGTGCCGGTTTGACTAATCTGCTCTAACTGGCAGGGACGTCTGTCACTTCTTTTTTATGGAGAACGCGCCCCAGATAATTCCGATCAAGACCGACAGGATAATTACCGGCAAAAGGCCGGAAATTTCGGAGATCGTTCCGGGTGGTTCTTTTGACTGGTCTGTATCTGCGGCGGCAACGGGGGCAGTTGCCGGCGACACTTCAGGCAGCCATGCCGTCAGCGGGATGCCGGCGGCGCCAATGATCAATTGTGCAAGCGAATCGTAGTTAACATCCTCGCCGGTGACTCCGCCAATGCCGGTGAAGACGGCCGGAATCCTTCCGTAATCCGCTGCCGGCATCTTGAAATGATCACAAACCGCCTCGTTCAGGCGGCGTGATTCAATATGAATGATGTTGTGCCGCACAACCATTATTCCGGGAATCTGGCTACGCAGCAGGTACAACCAGTCTTCGACCTCATGGCAGGCCGGACAGCCCGGCTCTTCAAAGAATACCACCCAAATATTCTCATCTTCCGGTGACTTTTCAGATTGATCGTTGGTATCGACTTCCGTAACAGCCGTCGGGTCGAATGTCTCTGAATACACCGTGACTTCAAAATGTCGTAAAAGATGCTGATGGTCTTCACGGTGTTCAAGCTGCAGGTAGTCGACCAGCGGGGACCACTGCCGTCCAAGGCGGCGGTAATGATGGGCCAGCATATCCATGACCTGTTGCCGGACGACTTTCTGGTCCGGGAGCATACGGGCTGTTTGCAGAAAGCGTGCCGCCGAGACCTGGCGGTTACGTTCAATCAGGCGCAATCCGGCCGGAAAGGCGACCGCGGGGGGTGCCTGTTCGAATATATCAGCAAGCATATCCAGCAGTGCTTCGCGGGTTTCCCGCGGAAAGCGCAGAAATTGATCCTGTCTGGAATATTCGTAGCGAGAAGTCACGTGTGACGCGTCAAGATGATACATTTGCCGACGGCTGCGTTCGGTGAAGGCGATTGCTTCGGCCAGTACCGTCTGTACTTCCGGCATGGTTTCTTTCAGCATTTTCTGATGGTTGCCTGCGGCGAGTTCCGGCCGGTTTTTCAGTAACGCCTGCCATGCCGCGCGACGCACCCACGGATTGTCATCAGCGGTTGCCTTGACAATTTGTTCATCCATTGATGCTTCATGAATGAGGGCGCAGATATGTACACCCATTGTCCGCAGCCGTGGATCGCTATTCTGTAACATCCGTCCGGCGTAATCCAGCAACAGCGGACGAATGGCGCTGCTGCGGCCTTGCGTTGCAATATTGTTCAATGTGCTGATGAAGTTGTGGTCGAAGACCTCCGGCGGTGACAACGGTGCGGAGGGATCAAGCAGCCGGTCGAAAACGGCGCTGACTGCTTCCTGTTCCGACCAGCGCCCGCGCAGGGAACCGGCCGCGGCGTTTCTGACCTGACTGTCCGGGTCATCAAGCATCCGTGCGGTCTGAAGCAGGGCCGGTCTTGCGCTGATCTTTTCCAGGGCGGTAGCAACTTCGACCCGCTGCGCGATTGTCAGGGCGGGTTTTTCCGACAGCCATTCGAGGGGTTCTTCCGCGCCCATCTGCAACAGCAGCAGGCGGGAGCGGTAATTTATGTGTTCATCGCCGTGATTGGTTAATTCAAGCAGTGTTGTGTGCAACTGCTCGTCGGTAAAGCGCGCGGGTATGCCGGTTTTGCGCGGTGCGGTTGTCGGTGCCGGCGCAGCGGATTCAAAGGCATCAAACAGGCTCCCAAGGCCGGGCTTTGCCGTTCCGGTTTCCGTCTCCTGTTTTTTCGCAATTTCTTGCGATGCAGGTTGCTGGACAGTGGGCGGTTCAAAGGACGCGAAAAGGTCGTGCAGCGGAGAACCGGCGGCGGGGGCTTCCGTGAGTTCCTCAACGCTGTCCTGTCTGGTTGTTTCAATCGGGACAATCAGATTCTCTCCGATCTTGTTGATGAGCGCATCAATATCAAGCCATGTATCTCTCTGTACGCTGCGCCCCCTGCGTCGTAGGTATTCTTCAACTGAAACCAGCGCGGCGTGTATGCGTGCGACCGCACCTGATTCGAGCGCCGCGCCAACCAGCGCTTTGGCTTCAGGCTTATCTGTGCAGAAGCGTCCGAGCATACGCAAGGCTGTACAGGCAACGTCGTCATTTTCGTGGCGGGCTGCCTGCAGGATAAAGTCAAGCGCAGTGGTTTCGCACTCGCGGCCCACCTGCAGTGCCGCCAGCAGTGTGTCGATATCTGAGTTCAGAAGTATTTCGATAAATTCTTTTGGCAGCGGCCTGCTGACGGCACAATATGCCCCTAGCACAGGTGCGCGGAGCGATTCATCGCTGCGGAATGCTTCATTCAGCCATGTCAGGGACTGGTCGGAGAATATGCTTGTGACTGCTTCAACTGTTTTGAACCTGACGAACGCGTCATCGTCTTTCAGGAGTGCGCGGATGGCATCCGGGTCGTCATTCAGTTTCAGACGCTGTGCCGCATCGACGGCTTCAACCCTGACGCGCCAGCGCGGATCGCGCAGGGCCTGCATAACGGTTTCAGATGCGCGGCGCGAAAGTGTTCTGGCCAAGCCCTGCAAGGCGGCAATGACCACCTCCTCGCGTTCCTCCTGCGCCAGGTTTTGCAGCAGCGGTAATGCTGAAGGATGCTGCCATGTGCCCAGTCCCAGCGCCACAGCCACCAGTACATCGCGGTCGGTTTCCCTTGCCAGCATGGCTTCGATTTTCGGCAGACTGCTGATACCGGTGAGGTTGAAAAACAGTTCAACAGCGGTTTCGCGGGCGACGGCATCGTCATGCCGCATAAAGTCTTCCGCCACAAACAGCGCCGCCGGTCCGGAATCCTTTAAATTGCGCAGCATATCAAGCTGCACATCGATTGTGCCGAAAACCAGGCGGTTGGCGACAGTCAGCGGCTCCATATTGGCAATTGGCGGCAGGCGGATGGCATACAATATTTCCCGGCAGCGCCGCCGATGTCCTTCGCGGAGGACCGGGGTGGAATCAAGGAAAGCTTCGATAAAACCTGCGGCAGGTGCGCCGCCGGGAACCAGCATGCGCCGTGCGCGCATTGACCGGTCGCGGTCATCGTCGAGCAGGTCCTGCAGGTAGCGTTCCATATCGTTCACGGAAAGCAGGGTGCTGCGTGTAACCGCCACTGTTCCGTTTCCGTCCGCCCATGCATGCCATTGCTCGAGTGCCACCAGATTGTCGTCAGCATCCGGCGGCAGCCATGGATCAAAGAACATGGAGTGACCGCTATGCTCCTCCAGAATCTCAAGTGCGCCGAGTCTCACGGTGAGCCGCGAATCTTGCAGCATTTCAATCATTATTGATGAAGGGAAGGGGACGGTGCTCAGCACCCGCCGGCGGATTGACTCACGCAGCCGGTCATCCCGCAGGGCGGACAGTAATAACGGCCAATCGCCGGGGGCAATCTCCTCGTGGTCCAGAACGGTTTGCACCCGGGCCGCCATTGATTCCGGCGGAAGGGTGATTTCCACTTCAAGATGTCGCTGCAGCATTTGGCGGAAATTTTCGATGGGGATAAAGCCCATGGCATAGCTGGTGGCGCGGCCTTCTGAATCGAGAATATAGAACGCCGGTACGCCTTGTATCTGATACATGGCGGTTACGCGCGGATGAGCAGTAATATCGATTTCAGCCAAGACATATTTTTCAAGAAACGGCCGCAGTTCAGGATCACTTAATACGCGTGCCTTCATCTGCCGGCAGTAGACGCATCCGGGTGCGGTGGCAAACAGCAGGACCGGACGGTATGAAATTGCGGCCTGCGACATGGCGCTGTTGAGTTCATCATGCCAGTACAGTGCGTGTGCCGTGGTTTCCGGAACGGCTTCCGGCAGCAGCCGTCCCGCTGTCGGGCGGGGGCCATCGGGAAAAGTCATAGCCGGCCGTGCGTAAAGATGAACGGCTCCGCACAGCGGCAGCCACGCCACTGCCAGCATTATCGCTTTTATTATCTGTCTGGTTCCTGTCATATGAACTCTGTAATTAATGCAACAGTGAATAAGCCAGTATGTTTACGTTCAGCTCCAGAGCATTGGCAATCTCATTGCCGCCGCAGCAGCAACAGCCTTCAGTGTTTTCTGTGTCATTTAATCCGTGCGAGGAAAAAACCACAACCAGCTTGTCGCCGATGGTAACACCCTCCAGAAAGGCCGGTTCACCCGGGGTAGTCAAGCGGATTTCACGGATATCATGCACGGTACGGAAAAGCGGATGATCCATTTCAATACGAGCCAATGCGTTATCAGGAAACAGGCTGCGCATTTCGCGGCGGAATGATTCGGCCCAGGGCCTGCTGGAGCAGCCGGCCGAAGCCAGCAGGAATCCTCCGTTGGTGAGATAGCGCTTCAAATTCTCCCGTTCGCGGGATGAGAAGTTGAAATCGCCCTCGCCGGTTATCAGTACGAACGGAAATTCAAACAATTCATCTGAGTCCATTTTGACGCTTTTGAAGCGTCTTTCGGTGGGCACGCAGGTTTCGCGCTGGGCTGCGCGCAGGAACTCGTCGCTGAAACAGCGTGATGTGCGCGTTCCGGCGTAGATCAGATTGGCGCATTGAATGGCTTCCTGGGCCTGCAGCATTGACGGCACATTAAACAGCAGCCCGGCCGTCATTATTATGGTGGACAACTTTTGCATCACAACTCCTTTGTTTTCTCACTCACTGAAATATTTTTGAATTGCACGGCGGTATTTTTCGGGCATATCAACCGGTGGTGCGGCGCTTGTGTCGCTGGAAGCCTGACCGGTCCCGGGTTGTGTATATCCGGCTCTTTCTTGCAGTCCGGGAATACTGCGTGCACCCGTTCCGGTTCCTGCGCCGCTGCCGGAATCAGCATGTTGCGAGCGCTGCGGACCGTATACAGGCAGATTGGCAAGCGAGTAGCCGTCTGCAAAGAACCCGTCATCACCGAAACCGCCGGCACCGGCACCGGCTGCTCCGGCCGCTGTACCTCTGCCGATACCCCACGCCTGCAGCATCTGCTCCAGAGTCTGGCATTCAAAACCTTCACCGGGCTTGCGGTTTTTGCAAAGGCCCGCGAACATATCACCTTCGCCCTGCTGTTCGCACTGATCAAGCAGTTGTTTCAGCCGTTCAAGCGCCAATTGCATGTAATGCAGTGTCTGCGCTCCGTCCCGGTTCCCGGCGGCGGTTTGCGCCTGATTCATCGGTTCAAAAATTCCGGCCTGTTCAAACATTGCAATAAACTGCATTGCATCCTCCGCCAGTGCAGCATGGCTGTCCGGCAGCTCTCCGGCCCGCCGGGCAAGTTCATCAAGCATCCGGCGCAATTCACCACGGACTTCGGACTGCCGGTCACTCAGGTATCCAAACAGGGCTTCATCCCGCACCCCTGCCGGATCGGGATAGCGTGCCAGCCGCCGCACCAGCCGCTCCTGCTCAAGTGTCAGCCGTTGGTAGCGGTTTGCCAGCTCAATCAGGCGCGCAACCGCACTGATTGTTTCCGCCTGCTGTATCTGCACCTTTAGCTCTTCTCGAATATCGCGATAACGCCCGCTGGCAAGTTCAAGGGTACTATCGAAATGAAAAACGCCGGGTGACAACTGGTTGACCAGTGCGCCGATGTCTTCCAGTTTTTTCGCGGTTGCCGCGAATGTCTGCTGTGATTCCGCTTCCGCCGCAAATGCCGGAAAATCATCAGCCAGGCGCCGCATCGTTGCGCCTGCGGCGGCGATTGTTTCTGAGAGTTGCTGTAAAGCCTGCGCAATGGCGGCATCATCACCGGCATCGCGGGCCGCTTTAACTGCGTCAAACGCCGGTGCTATTCCGGCATAGGCGTTCCATGCCTCACGGTAACGGCGCATAAAGTCTTCTATGCGCAAGCGTTCACGCAGCATTGCGGCATAATCATCATGACTGATGATCTGGATTCGGGCGATTTCAGAGGCGGTGCGTCCGGTCATGGCCGGATTATGATCGGTTGCCTCGATAAACAGTTCAATCACGTCACCCGGCTCAACGCCTATGGTTCCAAGGTCAAGTTTATGCTCAATCTGCATATTGGCAAGCGGCAGGAGCGGATCCATGCGGAGGGCACGGTCACGGAAGCCGGGAACAGTACGGACAAGCTCAGTCTGGCGCAGGCCGAGGTCGTCCTCGGCGTAGCCGCTGATGCGAACAGTTGCCAGCGGAGTGGCCAGTGAGAAAACTGCCGGTTCATACATGACCACGCGGGGCGGTTCATCCGGCTGGATATGCTGTTGCATCCGGAAAGGCCGGCGGGTGCGTTCGCCGCGGATGTCTTCAAGGTATGCTTCGACCAGCGCCGGTCCGGTTGCTGTCCATGTGGCGCGCCAGCGCCCCGGGTCGATTGTGCTGATGGGGTATTCTTCGGTAATCCGTGAACCGTCGGGTGTGCGCAGGATCAGTCTGCCGCCGGAGAGCGGGCGGTTACTGGTCAGTTCCAGGGTAATGCGTGAGCCGGCAAGCGCTCTCAGCGGACGGTTGCCAGCCGGAAAATGGCGCACCGGCAGCCGTGAATAAGCGGGCGGAGTAAGCTCTATGCCTGCCCCGGTAACACGCGGTTCCAGCAGCAGATCAAGGCTGTGCCAGTGACTGCGTGCGCGTCCGGTGCGGAAACAGAATTCCAGCGGTTCAATCACCTGATCCAGCCGCTGGATATATGTTGTGCCGTCCTGCTGAAAACAGCGTGCGCGTCCCGTGGTGCCGCGCCGCCGGGTTTCGAGATAAACCGGATGCCGGACCGCAGCACCGCTGATAGTCACGGAAAGTTCCGCGCTGCTGCCGTACGGAACCAGCGGGGCATCCGGCACTACTTTGAATTCGAGCAGGCTGAAAGGCGGAATATCACGATCGGGATAAATAATGCGGGGCAGGGCGGTCTGCCGCAACGGGGCAAAGAAAGCGAATGCCGCCAGTGTCAGCAGGGCCTGCCGGCCGGCACGTCGACCGGCTTGTTTCCATAGCGCCACCGGCATCCGCTGCCGGAAGGAGGTCTTGTCGAAGCGAGCACGGGCTTTGGCGATTGATGTGTCAACCAGATAGCTTTCAAGCGGGCTGGCGGTCTGGTGCCCGTAACGGTGTGCAAGTTCCCAGGCCGCCTCGGTTTCACGCCGTTGTGATCCGGTCAACCGGTCAATCAGGCGCACATAGTCAGTCTGCCGGAAGCGCAGGCAGGCCGGCAGGCGGATAAGCAGTGCGCCGGCGGGAAGTGCGATCATTACGGCAGTCAACATGCTCAGCGCGCCGGCCGGCAGTGATAACAGCAGATCAAGAGATGTTAAAACCAGCAGCAGGATACACGCCAGTCCCGCCAGCCGCAGGATTTCAGCCAGCATAAGCCCCGCAACGTGCCGTTGCCGTCCGCGCGCAATCAAGGCAAGATAAACATCATGTGTTGCGTTGGTCACAGCAGCCCCTCCCGGCGCCGCAGAATCCATTCAGCGCTCAGTAGCGCCGCCGGCAGTATAAAGAACCACCAGCGGTCCCAAAGCGGTTCCCATGTGCCTGATTCATCTGGAATGAATGCCGCGGAATCTCCGCTTTCCGGCGGAAGTTCAGCAATGTCCGCAGCGCTGATTATCCTGCCGCCGGTCTGTTGTGCAAGCATTTCCATAAACAGTACATTGGCGCTGAGTTCATCATCTTCGCGCGGCGGCGGCCGCACATTCAGGTTTCCGGTTACGCTGTCGGAGCCGTCGGCTGCGGTTGCCGTAACAACATATGTGCCCGGTTCCGCCGCGGTGAATACCGCCGCCCAGGCGTTATCGGCATTCTGCATCCGCTGCACCCCGATTTCACGCCGGTGACCGGTGCTGTCGGTTATTGCCAGTTGCGGAAGCGCAGCTTCACGGGCAACCCCGCGTGAGCGCAGCGCCACGCGCACCAGTCCGCCCGGCATGCTTTCCGACGGGGTTAGTTGCATCGTGAGCTGCCGGCCGGGAAGAAAGCCGCTTTGTGTAATAGACCACTGGATCAGTTCGAGCCAGAAACGGTCATAGGCCGCCTCGGGTGCCTGTTCATCAGGAATAAAGTCCCAGCGCCAGAATCCGGCACTGTTGACGGCAACACTGAGCCCCTGGCCGAAGCGCCGGTAGATTACCGCGGGAACATTCTCCCCGGCTTGCGGCTCGGCTTCAATAAGCATTTCGCTGAACGGGCGCAGTCTTTCAATGCTGTAGGCCTGGGTCAGTGGCGGCAGTTTTTCCCATTCAAACGAGTCACTCATCATGGAAAGCCCGGCAAAGACCGGATGATTGATTAATCTTGCGACCGGTTTCCAGCGTATGCTGTCACGCAGCACGCTTTGCCAGACAACCGGTTCCAGCAGGGGGAAATCAGCGGGCGGGTCAAAGTACGGTCTGCCGCGGGCAAGAATCATAACCCCGCCGCGGTCGCGCAAATAGCGCGCCAGTCGTTCAACCGCCGCTTCATCAAGAAAGAACTCAACCCCTTTTCCGAAAATCACAACATCATAGCGGGCGAGATCGGCATCGCTTTCGGGAAATGCGGTGCCGGTCTGCCGGGTGCCATCAGCGGTTTCCGCTACCAGGAAGAAACGTTCCGCCCGCAGGCGGTTGATGGCGGTTACGCGCACGTGCGGTTGGCGCCGCAGCAATTGGGTTAGAAACTTGCTCTCCCAATGCGGTACCCCTTCGAGCAGCAGAACTTCAATTGGCTGGGTTAATGAACTCACACCGATGATTTCACGGTTATTGTCAAGGCGGCGCTCCGCGACGGGACTGCTGAGTGTGACCTCATAGCTGTGATATCCTCCGTCAGGTACCGGAATGTTGAAAGTCTTGGTATCAGACTGACCGTTATCGAGCGGGAAGCTGAGCGATGCTACCAATTCCCCGGAGGCATTGCGGAGTTGCAGTTCCGCCTGAACCGGGCCCATCCCGCTGTTGTGTACTGTTGCCGGAATACGCATCTGCTGTCCGGCAAAGCCGGTAAAATGCCGCGGAGCGACGCGCAATGCCAGGTCGGCCTGCGGCACTTCGCCGCCGAATGTCACTGGATAGACCGGCACAGCCTGTGCGCGGGCCGGACCGGCAAACTCAATTACATCAGCGGCTGATACCTGCCGCCCGTCCGACAGTAGCATTATGCCGGCCAGGCCGGTATTGCGTCCGTCATAGCGCGCCAGCAGGTTGCGCCCGGTCTTTATAATATCGGTGCCACCGCCGTCGGGAATAATGTCTGTCAGTGCGGCGGCATGCTCAAGGCGGTTCTCAAGATCGGTTGAAAACGGGTGGATTACTGTACGGAAGCGCGATAATGTGCCGCTCTCCCACTGCCGCAGCAAACGCACGGCAGCCTCCCAGCGGGTGACTCCGCCGGGCATATCCGCGGTCTGCATGCTTGCGCTGCGGTCCATCAGCACCACCCAGTCAAACTCCACTGTATCAGCCAGTCCGCGCAGCCTGCCGGGATTGAGCGCAATCACCAGCAGGCATATCATTGCCGCAATGCGCAACGCCAGCAGCAGCACGCGCCTGCGCGGTGCGCATTCAACCGTGCCCTTCCAGGAAAGCCATCCTGCGCCCAGTAGCAGCGGAACCGCCAGCAGCAGCAGATAGTCCAGTGGCAGCAGGGGGTTAATCATGCTTTTGTCCTCCTTGCAACCGCTGTTTCAGCTATAAGCAGTCCGGCAAGCGCAATCAGAAACCAGTGCCACACCGGAATACCTTCATGCCGCGCCATTGCCGAGTCGGGATTTCCCAGCTCAAGCCGGCGGCTACCGATGGTCAGTTCCTCGAGTGCGCGCAAATCAGACTCAACCGGCGGAAAATTGACAACACTAAACCCGATCGGCCGGTCGTCGGCCAGCCAGGTATATAATCCGCTATACCGCGCCGGCTCTGATATTGCTTCAACCCCTTCCGGCAGCGGAGCGGTGGTTACTGAAAGTTCCTCTCCACTATGATGCCGCAGCAACAACCGGCTGTCGGCGGTCATGGCATCAATCATACGGCGTAACGGCTGCCCCGGAGCGGCAGTCTGTCTTCCGCCGTCGCCATCGCTTCTGTTTTGCAAAAGCAGTTCACTAAGTAACGGGACAAATTCACTTAATGCGGCGGCGTTGCCGTCCGGCGGCTGCATGCCGATATTCCAGGTAATCCAGGTGCCGCCTTCTCTGCGCAGAGTCAGGGCCGGCACGCCGTCATTATAACTTATCAAGGTACGTGTATCAGGATGCAGCGCTGCGGGCAGATTATAGCGGCGGTTTACCGTCGCGCGTGCAGGATTGCCGTAAGCACCATGCGCAAAAATCTCAAACACCGGATGATCGGGTTGGTTCAATTCGAGCAAAAAAGCCGCGGTCGTGGTTTCGCGGCGTATGGGGGTGGTGCTGCTGTCGGGTTCCGCCGCCAGCAGACTGTGCGCCAACTGGACGGGGGTTGCCGGTCCGGGATGCCACAAAACGAGCCCGCCGTTATGCCAATAGCGCATGACCGCGTCATACGCGCTGCCATCCCATCCGGCCAGCAGCAGCACATCGGCCTCAATCTGCATATCAGAAGACAGACCGACGGTTTCGATATGAAACCAGTCTGTTGCGTCCAGTGCTCTGCGCCAGGCTTGTGCAGTCGAAGCTTGTTCCGCCACCATTCCCGTCCGCAATCTGTCGCGAACGGTCACAATGTTCCAGCGGGTATTATCTAAAGGAAACAGGTCATCCTCAAGCTGTGCTTCAAAAATAAACTCACCGCTATCGCCGGGAACGGTAGTCAGCATGGCGGCGGCTTCACCCCATGCCGGCAGGTGCAGCGTGAATGATTCAACCTGCTCGCCGGCCCGTAGGGTGATTTCACGGGTGCAGGCGGTATCTGAATAATTATGAACCAGGGCGAAACACTCCAGCCTTTCGCCTGCCAATGGTGCCGCGGGTACAGTAAACAGGCGTGTGATAGCCTGATTATCGGGCGCGACAGCACCGACCGCCAGCGGCAGCACGCTGATGTCATCAGGAATATCAATAATCGCGTCCCGCCAGTTGGTGGCCTGAAAGTCTGATACTATGCAGATTTCCCGTCGGCCTTCAGCACCCGCAAGCTGGTCGATAGCCATTCTGATGGCTGCCTCCGGATCGCCGGCCTGGCGCGTTGTCTCGCCGCGGCGCAGAGCTTCACGCAGGTAGGCGTGGTTTACGCCTGGCTCAGGGAAAACCCTTTGCGGCGGTGACTGCAGCAAGATAAGATTAGCAAAGTCCCTGGCCGAGAGTCTGCCGAGATAGGCGTCGGCGTGTGCGCA
>PXDI01000036.1 GCA_003565095.1 PVC group bacterium
CAGTCGCCATGCCGCGAATTCCCGCCAAGATTGCGACAAGCACACACAGTGTGTAAATTCCGGCATTGGGATTACCGGATTTCCGCGGCAGCAGTATAAGCGGGACCGTCACCGCCAAGCTGAACACACCGACCCAGGGCAGATCAACCAATGGAACCGCCTTGCCCCAGTTTGTTTCCAACACGCGTTCCAGCCAGAAAAGGCACGACGGCAAAGCCGGCAGGGCAAACAGCGGCAACACCGCTGCTGTCACCAGTACTGCACGCAAATAGCCATGTGTGGAAAATACTCCCTTTTCAGGAAGATGACGCAGGATCAGCAGCATCCACGGCATACTCGATGATGCCAGCAGAACAGTCACGGCACTGCCAGCCTCGTAGCGTGCTGCGGCGGCAAAAAGCCCGGCAAGATAAAGGGCGGCGAAAACCACGCGGCTCTGCCGAAAGGACAACCCCAACAGCAACGCCGCCCCCAGCACACCAAAAGCTGCGTTCAACCAGATCGCTCCAGCCTGCGCTGATTCTAATGCCACATCCTGCCAAACAAGCAGCATGGCTGTAATTGACAACATTAGCGGCGGCAACAGCGGGAAAATTCTACCATACGAGATACGCACTCAGCCCCCCGCATTCAATCCATTCATATAAGAATAAAACATCACTAGCAGCCTGTCGCAGATCAGCCTCCACGTCAAGCCGCAGATACAGATTTTAAGCTGTTAATAACTTGTTAATAAAGTCTCACATCAAAATATACCGAATAAAAGGCAACATCCAAAGAAACTATATGAGAAAAACTGTCTCATATGTATCATGAGATCAGTCTTGCGCTGAATACATTACCCCAATACACTATAAACTATTCCTGTATAGACACTTGCGCCACACATCATTGTTAGCCGCACATTTCGCCGGTATTTGCAAAAGGTTTACATTGTGGAACATGCAGGAGGTATTGAGAGTCGCATGGTTTATATTTCATATCATACATAAAGCTGAATGATGCAAGTATTTACGTTGATAACTACACGGGCGGGGTCTAATATGGCATGAATATAGCTAGTAGTATACCCCATAGGAGTATTGATATGTTTCTTATGCTAAAAGATGTTTTTTCAGGTGCGTTTTTCACATTTGTAATAATGGCACCTTATTTACTGCTTGGTTTTGTGATAGCCGGGATATTATCTCTGTTCATCTCAGCCCAAATGGTGCAGCGGCACCTGGGTCATGGCCGGTTTTCGTCAATTCTGAAAGCCACTTTGCTGGGCATACCATTGCCGCTTTGCTCATGCGGGGTGATCCCGGTGGGGGCGATGCTGCGCAGCTCAGGAGCCGGGAAAGGTGCAACCACCTCTTTCCTGATCGCCACCCCGCAAATCAGTATACCGAGCCTGCTGGCAACCTACAGCCTGCTGGGGCCCGTGTTTGCACTGTTCAAACCGTTGGTTGCACTTACGGCCGGAATAGCAGGCGGCATGGCTGCCGAAGCAGTTTCCGACGAGAAATCAACGGCCCATAACGACGAAACAGTATCAAAGGCGGATACCGCAACAGAAGCACCTCTTTCATTCCGCAGCCGAATCAAGAAAGCGCTCAATTTTGCATTTATCGTGCTGCCGCGCGATATAGGCATTCCACTACTGGTCGGCATAGCACTTGCCGGACTGATCGGCAGTCTGCTGCCGCCGCAGATTATCCCGGCAGATGGCGCATATGAATGGCTGACGATGATATTGATGATGCTGGCGGCAATCCCGGTATATGTCTGTTCGACATCTTCTGTGCCGGTGGCGGCCATGCTGGTGATGAAAGGACTCAGTCCGGGGGCGGCGCTGGTTTTCCTGATGACCGGCCCGGCCACCAACGCGGCGACTATCGCAACAATTGACAAACTGCTGGGACGGCGTGTAACTGCCGTTTATTTGGCCGCGGTGGCACTGACAGCATTGCTTTTCGGCTTCATTATTAACCGGGTAATTGATCCGGCCACATTGCCGATAGTACATACCCATGGACATGAGATGTTTAATGCGCAAAGCATCGTTATGGCGATTCTGCTGCTGGGAATACTGCTAAACGCCATCCGCACAAAGTTTAGCAGAAAATAAATTCAGGATTCTATATCCTTTTAAAGTAAAGCTGACACTGTTTCCTGTATTTATGGGGTATTAAGCGCTCGCTGACCTTGGGTCGGCGAGCAAGAAGATGCTGCCAATATTAATTGTGAATACAAGAACATGAGCCTTGTTGGAGCAAAGTAACAGCGTGCAACACATAACCTTGCTCTATACGGGCTCAATTTGTTTCTTATTCGTTATACTTAGTTCAATCTTCCTGCTCGACGGCACAAGGCCATCGAGCGGGGAAATGTGTCAAACAGTATTCTGAAAACAAGCATATGAAGCCGCAACACATAAGCTTGCTCTATACGGGCTCAATTTGTTTCTTATTCTCTCTCCGTATTTCAATCTTGCCGTTCGACGGCACAAGGCCATCGCGCGGGGAAGAATGTCCGACGGCCCCGTCAGGCAAAAGACATATCTCCGCATCAAACTTGCATAGCCGGCATATTCCTGCTTATATTGCTGAATGAAATTTACAACCTTGGTTTTAGTTCTTTTGATACTCCTTGCACAGACGCGGAATTTGCAATCGGCACCGATCCATCAGGCGATCAAAGATCACGATCTCGACCGTGTTGCGCGCATCATTGAAGAAGAAGGTCCTGATGCGCTGAACGCCACGGTTGCCACCGGCATTACGCCGCTGCATATGGCTGCCGCACTTGGACAACTCGACACCTGCGGACTGCTGCTTAGCGGCGGGGCGAATGTAATGGCTCGCAGCCAC